>JBDLPZ010000080.1:0-23561 GCA_039800825.1 Actinomycetota bacterium | reverse complement strand
GATCTGCGAGATCTTCCTTTTCACGAGGATTCATACCTGCAGTTGGCTCGTCAAGAAGCAAGATGCGTGGACGCAAAGCCAACGCACGGGCTACTTCGAGACGACGCTGGTCGCCGTAAGGCAGATTGCGGGCGTATTCGTCGCGGAACTTGCCCAAACCAACGAAGTCAAGCAGTTCGCGAGCATCGGCGTGAGCCTTTGCTTCTTCCTTGCGCTGACCTGGAGTGCCGAAGAACGTCGAGAAGACGCCTGCCTTCATATGAGAGTGCATGGCGACCATGACGTTTTCTTCTGCAGTCATGAGACCAAACAGACGAATGTTCTGGAACGTTCGCGCTAGACCCATGTGAGCGATCTTGTGCGGAGCCAAACCGGTGATGTCATCACCAAGGAGACCGACAGCGCCTTCGGTTGGCTTGTACAAGCCAGTCAGGACATTGAAGAACGTGGTCTTGCCGGCACCGTTAGGGCCGATCAAGGAAACAATGCTGCGGTCTGGGATCGTGAACGACACGTCCGAAACAGCAGTCAGACCGCCGAAGCGGACGGTAATGCCGTCAGCTACCAAGAGATTTTCAGACATGGTTAGCCCTCCTCAGATGGTGCGTGGACATGTTCTTCAGCTTCCGCATATTCGGCCTGAGCGCCATGAGCCTCAAGTTCTGACCGTTCTGGCTCTTGCATGATGGCTTTGGTGCGAGCCTCTGGGAAGAAACCTTCACGACGGAAGAGCATCATCAAGATGAGAGCCATGCCGAACAGCAAGAACGTCAATGTGGTGAAGTCGAAATCAGTACCAGCGATCTGATTGATGGTCACACCAATCTGCTTCAGACCGGTCGAGTTGAACCATGCCAAGAAGAGTGCGCCAACCAAAACGCCCCAGACGTTGCCCATACCACCGAGAACAACCATCGCGAGAAGGATGATTGAAATGGCGAACTGGAAACGGTCTGGAAGAACAGCGCCGATGTGGGTCGAGAACGCCACACCGCCGATGCCACCAGCCGTCGCACCCACTGCGTAGGCAGCAAGCTTTGTACGCATCAGCGGAACACCCATCATGCTGGCCGCGAGTTCATCCTCACGGATTGCGAGCCATGCACGACCAAGGCGACCATCGCGCAAGCGAAGCGACAGCGTGAGCACGAGTGCAGTCAGTGCTGCGTAGATCACGAACTTAAGGTCGGTATCAAATGGGCCAAGTTCGACTGGGCCGAACATAATCTTGTCGACAGGTGCGATGCCCAAATTGCCGTTCGTAATGTTGATGCCACCGATGTCGTCACCGTTACGGAAAACCTCAGGGATGATTTCACCGAAACCAAGCGTCACAAGTGCGAGGTAATCGCTCTTGAGTCGCAGGGTTGGTGCGCCAATGATGACGCCCCACACAGCGGTGAACGCGCCAGCAATCATCAGTGTCAACCAGAACGAAATGTGAATACCGCCCTGGCTGCCAACGCCGGGATTGCCGAAGATTGAGATGTTCAGGCCGTCTTTGGCGAAGAAGCTCGACATGAGCCAGCCGCCTACATAACCGCCGATGGCCCAGAAGGCGACGAAGCCGAGATCCAGGAGACCGGCATAACCGACCACGATGTTGAGACCGAGGGCCATCATCGCGTAGACGAGTGCCTCGTTGATGGTCATCGGGTTCAGCCAACCGAGCATCTGCATCTTGACGTTTGCCGGAAGTACGTTGCCAACAAACAAGAAGTGATTCATGAGGAAGACGACAACAGCGGCAATGCCGAAGCCGATCGACCACTTTTGGTTCTGCGAGAGAGTACGCATTGCAGTTACACCTTCTCCGTCGTTGGCTTGCCCAGCAAACCTTCGGGCTTGAAGACCATGAGAAGAATCAAGATGACGAAGACGACGCTCTGTCCCCAACGCATGCCGAAGCCGTAGGGCAAACCAGCGTTGAGTTCAGAGATCAGACCGATGATGACGCCACCGAGAACAGCACCTGAAAGGTTGCCGATTCCGCCAAGCACAGCTGCGGTAAACGCAATGAGGCCGAGTCGGAAGCCGAGGTTGTAGCTCGTCGTCGCAATCATCTGGTGGTACATGAGACCAGCAACACCAGCGAGCGCGCCACCGAGAACGAAAGTGAACGAAATCGTGCGATTGACGTCGATACCCATGAGGCGCGCAGCATCCTGATCCTCAGCAGTCGCGCGCATCGCCTTGCCCTGACGGGTCTTGGTGACCAAGTAGGTAAGACCAAACAGCAACGGCAACATCATGCCGAGAATAATCAAGGTGTTGAGCTTAATAACGACTTCGCCAACCTCAATCGAGGTACGTGGAAGAACTGGTACCCAGCCCTTTTGGCCTGAACCATTCCACTTCAGACCAATGAACTGGAGCACGAACGACATACCGACCGCGGTAATCAGCGGCGCAAGCTTTGGTGCGCTGCGGAGCCGGCGGTATGCCAGTCGCTCAATCAAGTAGTTGATGCCGCCACAGAAGACCATGACCGCGATCAGTGCTGCGACAACGATCGCGATACCGAGTCCCAGTGATGGTGCTGAATCCGTGCCGAACTCTCCAACCGTTGCACCCGCGGCGCTAAACGCCCAAGCAATGAATGTGCCGGAGAAGACTGTGCCCAGCATGAACAAATCGCCGTGCGCGAAGTTGATGAGCTGGATGATGCCGTAGACCATGGTGTAACCGAGAGCGATAAGCGCATAGAGCGAACCCATGCGAAGCCCGTCAAGGAAGACCGTGGTGAAAGTTGCGGGAGCCTTTACAAAGTTAGCTACCAGCCAAACAGCGAGAAGCGCGACCAGGGCATAAGCAGTCAGTTTTGCTGCTTGGCCACCGTAGTCGCGACGCCGGCGGATGCCACTTGCAGAGAGGGTTGTCATGCGAGCATGCCTACCTTCACATTACGTCGTTGGAATGGGGGTGCGAAATGTAGTTGACCAGCTAGGCGCTTCGCAGCCATCGGGGCCCAAACGTCAAGCGTTTGAGCCCCGAGGCCACCTAGAAGGTGAAGCGACTAGGACTGAACAGCCCAGGCCATCTTCGTGGTCTCAGCGCCACCGGTGACGAGTTCGACAGTGATGTCGATCAAGTCAACGTCGCCTGAAGCACCGTTGATGTTGATTGCCTTGCCAAGGATGCTGATATCCGCTGGAACGGTGATACCGCCAGGGAATACAGCAGCGTTGACGCCTGCACGAGTGCCGTCAGATGCCTTGATTGCCTCAAGGATGACCTGAACTGCAGCAACGCCGTACAGTGGGTATGAACCAACTGGGTCAGCGCCGTACTTAGCCTTGTATGCCTCGAGGAACTCAGCTGGCTTGCCGCCGTTAGCGAGCAAGAGATCTGCTGAGAGACCTGCGAAGGTCAGGTAAACGCCTTCAGCGTTTGGATTAGCAACGAAGTCTGGGTAGCCGGTGAAACCGTCAGGGCCCATGACCTTCACGCCTGCGTTGTCACCGAGAACAGCAACCTTGTCGTTCATGAGAGCGCCACCGTTGTTGTCGTAGATGCCACCGAAGTAGACACAGTCAGCGCCTGCATCCTTAGCCTGCTGGAACAGCGAGGTGTAAGAAGCAGCAGCTGCATCCCAAGCGACGTTTGCAATGACAGTGATGCCCTGCTTAGCAGCTTCATCAGCGAATGCCTTTGCAACACCCTGACCGTAGGTCTGGTTGTCGTTGAGGACGAAGCACTTGGTGACCTTGAGTTCCTGAGCCATGAACTGAGCAGCTGCAGCACCCTGGTAGTCATCGGTGGTAGCCACGCGAGCGTAGTTACGTGCGCCGGTTGGGTAGTAAGCCTCTGGCTCGCCTGGATCCCAAGCCTTGGTGAGACCTGGGTTGGTGTTTGCGTGAGAGACCATCAAGAGAGGGCCGTCTGGAGCTTCGTTCAAAACTGGAACGATGAGCTTTGCGCAACCTGAGTTGTAGGTACCCATAACGGCAACTTCACCTGCGTTTGCGACGTGGTCTGCTGCGTTCTTAGCGCAGGCAGCATCGTCCCAAGAACCCTTGGCAGCAGTTGCGTTGTCGTAGGTCTTGAGCTCGAGGGTGTAACCCGCAAACTGAACACCTTCGGTGTTTGGATCTTCGTCAATCTGCTCAAGGTAGAGAGCGATTGCCATGTTGGTGGAGTCGTTCGCGTCCTTAGCCGCACCCTGGAGTGGCAGATCGGTAGCAATGACCAAGGTCTTCGCTTCCGTCGTTGAGCCACAGGCAGAGAGGGCAAGACCTGCGATTGCAGCGAGAGCCGCAAACTTGACCGTCTTGGCCATTTTGTCCCTTTCATCAACTGCACCAGCCGCCGTTGGCTGATGCAAAGGTGGTCGGAGTATGCCAAAGGGATGTTGCTATGGGCAGCCTTGTTGGTAACAGCCTTATTACGTTCGATGAGGACAAATGTGAACGCGCGAGGGAACTACTGCCCCGTGGGACCCATCTGGTCAATAACGCCCTGGGATACAGCCTTCATCGAAGAGCGATTGTCCATCGCCGCTTTCTGCAACCAGCGGAACGCCGCCGGCTCGTCGATTCCGAGGCGAGACATCAAAAGTCCCTTCGCGCGATCGACGACCTTGCGCACTTCAAGGCGCTCGGTAACCGTCTCAATTTCGGTCGCCAACTGGTTGAGCTGTTCGAAGCGGGCAATCGCAACTTCAATGCTTGGCAACAATGATGTGGGCGAAACCGGCTTGACGAGGTATCCCATTGCTCCGGCGTCAGCGGCGCGCTCGACGAGTTCGACCTGGCTATATGCAGTCACCATGACTACGGGACACAGCCGCCGTTCGGTGATTTTGGACGCCGCTGTCACGCCATCTAGCACGGGCATAGCAACATCCATCAACACCAGGTCAGGACGCAATTCTTCGACAGCTTCAATTGCTGCCTGACCGTCCGTCACGGCTGCGACGACCTCGTAACCAGAGTCCTCAAGGAGGCTGGTCAGATCCAGGCGAATAACTGCTTCGTCTTCGGCTACAACTACACGGCGCTTTGGGGTCACCGTTAAAGCCTAGAGCGTGCGTCCAGTATTGTTCGCCCCCAGTTCGCTACTCGCGAGGTAGTGAATGCCCTTGTGGCGGAATTGGCAGACGCGGCAGACTCAAAATCTGTTGTCGAAAGACGTGAGGGTTCGAGTCCCTCCGAGGGCACCACAACAAAATGGCCAGGCAATCGCCTGGCCATTCGTGTATCTGAGTAGATCCGCTACTCGACGCTGATGCGATGCTTGATCTTCGACACTCGAGCCAGCAGGCCGTTGAGAAACGCTGGCGAGTCATCGGTGCTGATGTCAGAAGCCAAAGTGACCACTTCATCAATCGTGACTTCGTCTGGTGTCCCCTGCTCGAAGACAATCTCGTAGACGCCGAGGCGAGCCAGGCAGCGATCCACAGCAGGCATACGGTCGAGGGTCCAGCCTTCCGAGTACGTCTCAATCGTCTCGTCAATCGCGATTTGGTGCGCACTAACGCCACGTACCAAGTCACCCACAAGAGGATTCATCGGAGACGTTGCCGACTTCTCATTGCGTTCTAGAACGTCAGACGCCGCTACCGAACGCTGGTCTGCCTCGAAGAGAACATCAAGCGCACGCTTGCGAGCTTTTGAGCGAGCTGTCACGTTAGTCGTTGATACGGCCGAGGTACGAACCGTCGCGGGTATCCACACGCACCTTGGTGTTTGATTCAAGGAAGAGTGGAACCTGGATTTCGTAGCCGGTCTCGAGACGCGCTGGCTTGGTGCCACCGGTCGAGCGATCGCCCTGAAGACCTGGTTCGGTGTATTCGACCATCAATTCGACAGACGCTGGTAGTTCGACATAAAGCGGTTCACCTTCGTGAAGGGCAACCATGGCATTTTGGTTCTCGAGCATGAAGTGTGAGGCATCGCCAACGGTCGCTTCAGAGACGCTGACCTGGTCGTAGCTCTGAAGATCCATGAAGATGTAGGCGTCTCCATCGTGGTAGAGGTACTGCATGTCGCGCTTGTCGACGTTAGCGGTCTCAATCTTTACGCCAGCGTTGAACGTCTTTTCGACGACCTTGCCGGTCAAGACATGCTTGAGCTTGGTGCGCACGAATGCTGGGCCTTTGCCTGGCTTAACGTGCTGAAATTCGACGACAGTCCACAGCTGGTTATCAATGTTGAGAACCATGCCGTTCTTCAGGTCGTTCGTGGTTGCCACGATGTGTGCTCCTCGTTTGGCGCGACCTACACCGTAATGAAGTCGCGGTTTGCGTTAGTTAAGTACCGATACCCGTCGGGGAGAATCTCAATCGTGTCTTCGATTCGGACTCCCCCACGGCCTGGCAAGTACAAACCGGGCTCGACCGTGATGGGCATTCTTGGCTGAAGGATACCGTCTCGCCGACCCAAGAACGGCTTCTCATGGATTTCGAGACCTACTCCGTGACCGGGACGGTGCATGATGAAGTCACCATAACCGTCGGCGACATTCTGAGCATCAATTACTTCCCAAAGAGTCTGAGAGTCGGCGCCAGCACGGGCAATGGCCAAAGCCGCCTGTTGAGCGGCTGAAACGGCTGCATAGAGCTCCATTTGCCAGTCTTGAGCCGCTCCAACAACCACGGTCCGAGTCATGTCTGCGTGATAGCCCTCAACCCGAGCGCCGATATCCATCTTGAGAAGGTGGCCGGCTTCGACCACGCGTGACGTTGGATGGTGGTGTGGGATGGCGGAGTTGGATCCTGTGGCCACGATCGATTCGAAGGCACGGTCTTCAGCGCCTAGATAGCGGAACTCGGCCTCAATGGTGGCTGCCAGCGCTAATTCGGTCTTGCCAACCACTCCGCGCTCGATGACATTGCTCCACGCCTGCGACGTAATCGAGCACGCGGTGGCAATGGCGTCTATTTCTGCGGGCTCCTTGATGATGCGTAGCGCTTCCACCAAACCCGAAACTGGAACCAGCTCAACTTGGAGCTCCCTAGCAACGTTCTGCAATGCTTCGAATTCGCTGAGCGATAGCCAATCTTTTTCGACACCAATGCGTGTTGAGCCGGTACCGGCAAGATGCTTCAAAACCGATTGCCCAAGCGATGTGTCGATGATGACGTGGCAATGCGGCGACTCGGCGCGCACTTGAAGGTCGTACCGACTGTCAGTGACAACGACAACTCCATGCTGGCCAATACCAGCGGCTCCGCTGCTTCCTGAATACCCAGTGAAGTAGCGCGCATGAATCAATCGAGAGCACAGGAAGCCGTCGATTGTGTGCGCTTCGAAAGCCTCAACGAGCTTTGAAGCGCGCCCGGGGTAGTCCATGACTAGTGCTCGGCCGCAATCGCACTCAAAGCGAGAATGTATGACTGAGCACCGAAGCCGGCGATTGTGCCGTCAACAACTGCGCTCACAACGCTGTTGTGTCGAAACTCTTCGCGAGCATGGGGGTTCGACAAGTGCACTTCAATCATCGTGGCCGTGTGCTGAGCACAAGCATCTCGCAGAGCGTATGAATAATGGGTGAATGCGGCAGGATTGATGACGACCGGCGTCTGGTTGTCGCACGCTTCGTGAATCCAGGAAACTAGCTCTGACTCGCTATCAGTCTGACGAACTTCAACGTCGAGACCAGACTGTCGCCCGAACGTTTCAAGGTTCGCAGTGAGATCTGCATGCGTCATATGACCGTAGACCTCAGGCTCGCGAGAGCCGAGGCGACCCAAATTTGGGCCGTTGAGAACTAAAACCTTCACCATGTGAGACCTCCGAGGCGAAACTACTTGGTGACAGCCAGAGCGCGAAACGCCTGCTCAAGCGTGTCTAAAGGTGGTGCGCTCAAAATGGTCGGCGTTCCCTGCGCGGCGAGCGCGACGAATCGCAACGTGTTGCCACGCGACTTTTTGTCGATTGCCATGCCGGAGAGCAGAGCATCCCAGTTTTCTTCGCTATAGGTGACAGGCAAGCCGACGGTACTCAGCAACCTGCGATGCTCTTCAACAAACTCGGCGTTCATGAGACCGTTGAGTCGTGCCAATTCGGCAACAAACACCATGCCCACCGAGATAGCTTCGCCGTGACGCCAGGAGTAATCGTGCGTCAACTCGATTGCGTGACCGAGGGTGTGGCCGTAATTCAAGATTTCGCGGCCGAGGCCGCCAGGCTTGGACTCAGTGAAGTCATCAGCAACAACTTCGGCTTTAACTGCAACTGACCTAAACACAAGCGACGCGAGTAGCTCATGACGAGGCTCAACCACGGCAGGACCAGCCTCAGAGATATCCGTCAAAATCGTGGCATCTGCGATGAAACCGCACTTGATGATCTCGCCGAAGCCAGCACGCAGGTCTGCTACCGGGAGCGACTCGAGGAGCTGCAGATCGCAGAAGACCGCAAGCGGATGATGAAAAGCGCCGATGAGGTTTTTGCCAGCTGGACTATTGATGCCGGTCTTGCCACCGACCGCCGCATCGACCATTGCGAGCAAAGTCGTAGGCACGTGAATAACCCCGATGCCCCGTAGCCATGAGGCGGCAACGAAGCCTGCGAGATCTGTGGTCGCTCCCCCGCCGACGGAGATGATCACATCGGACCGAGTAAAACCTTCGCGACCAAGACGATCCCAGCAGCCTGTGAGCACTTCGTAGGTTTTTGCTTGCTCCCCATCAGGCAGCTCAATCGCGATAACGCTGCGATTGAGCTCGGCACTAATTGAAGAAGCAAAATCAGAAACCGCACCCGCGTGAATGATGCAGACGCGCTGAGCCGAAGCCGGTACCGCTGCGATGACATTCGGCAGCAGGTTGCGCCCGACGGTTACTTCGTACGGCTTCTCAACCGCCACTGTGATGCGTTGCGTCATGAGCTAATCAGCCCCGCAATTTCAGTCGCAACTGCAGTTGGAGACTTGTCTGCGGTATCCACTTTCCATGTTGCCACCGCCGAATAGAAAGGGGCTCGATCGTCGAGCAGCTTCTTCATCGTGCCGCGAACGTTGCCCAAGAGAAGAGGGCGTGCCTGGTTCAGGCCAACGCGCTGAGTCGCATGTGACAAATCAACCTCGAGCCACACGACTGGCTGCTCAGCAAGAAGTGCCCTCGTCTTCTCGCTCAGGATGGCTCCACCACCAAGAGAAAGCACGCCATCGTGGTCAGCAAGTGCGGCGGCCACTGCCTCTTCCTCATACTTGCGAAATGCTGGTTCGCCCAGCGAGACGAAAATGTCAGTGATGGGCATCCCGGCGACGGTCTCGACGTCAGTATCTGTATCGCGAAACTCGAGATTCAGCTTGCGGGCCAACAAACGGCCAACCGTCGACTTGCCGGAGCCTGGCACTCCTACCAACACAACGCGCGGACTCATTTGATTGCGAGGTTCTCGAGGTAGCCCTGGATATTGCGTCGGGTCTCAGCAACGCTGTCGCCGCCAAACTTCTCGAGTACTGCGTCGGCTACAACTAGAGCGACCATGGCTTCAGCAATCACGCCCAGCGCCGGAACAGCACAGACGTCACTGCGCTGATTGAAGGCTTTAGCAGCTTCACCGGTGGTGGTGTCGATTGTGCGAAGCGCCTTGGGCACTGTGGAAATCGGCTTCATACCAGCGCGAACTCGCAAGATTTCGCCAGTCGTCATGCCACCCTCGGTGCCACCAGAGCGACCACTCGCACGACGCACACCATCGGCAGTAGGAATGATTTCGTCGTGAGCAAGCGAGCCGCGAGTCGCGCTCAAATCAAAGCCGTCTCCGACTTCGACGCCCTTGACTGCCTGGATACCCATGAGCGCACCTGCAAGGCGAGCATCAAGTCGGCGGTCCCAATGCACGTGACTTCCGAGGCCAGGCGGAAGGTTGTAAACAATGACTTCGACCACGCCACCGAGAGTGTCGCCGTCTTTATGCGCTGCCTCAATTTCGGCAACCATGGCAGCTGATGCAGAAGCGTCAAAGCAACGAACGGGATCAGCATCAATGCGATCTAGGTCGGCCGCCGACGGAATCACGCCTTCCGGCGCGGCCGCGGCACCGATGCGAACGACATGGCTAACCACATCTGCGTCGAGAACATCGCGCAGGAACGCCTTAGCAACTGCGCCTAGTGCGACGCGGGCAGCGGTCTCTCGGGCCGAAGCGCGTTCAAGAACTGGACGGGCATCGTCGAAGCCGTACTTCTGCATGCCAGCCAAATCTGCGTGACCCGGACGAGGACGGGTCAGAGGAGCCGACCGCGAGATACCTTCGAGGGCAGCAGGATCGACCGGATCGGAATTCATGACGACTTCCCAGCGTGGCCACTCGCTGTTGCCGATTTCGATGGCAATCGGTCCGCCTTGTGTCAAACCGTGGCGAACACCGCCGAGCACGCGAACCACATCTTTTTCGAACTTCTGACGCGCACCTCGGCCATAGCCCAAACGGCGACGCTCAAGCTCGTTCGAGATGTCTTCGGACGTCACCGAGACATGGGCTGGCATTCCTTCGACAATCGCCGAAAGTGCCTGGCCGTGGGATTCACCTGCAGTAAGCCAACGCAACACGAGCGAATTGTCCCACGACCACCGCCATCGCAGCCGCAATCAGGTGCGGACCGAAGGGAATTCTCGAGTTTCGAGACAGTTTCATCAAGATCAGTCCCCAACATGCTGCGCTGGCGTAACTAATGAGCAGCCACAAAGCCAGGGCATTCCACCAGCTCATTAGCGGACTGATCGCAGCAATCAACTTGGCGTCGCCCATGCCAAGAACCCGCGCCGGAAGGAGCGCTAGTCCCAAGTGCACGACCGAAACCGCGAGGGCCGGCCACCACCAGGGCCGACTACCAGTGAAGTCTGATTGCCATGCGGCAAGCAAAGAACCAACGACAACCGCGATGGTAAACGTGTGCCGATTAGGCAAGCGCCTTTCCCTGAGATCAACGCGTGCGGCGTCTAGACAAACCACAGCGAGGGCAAGGAGAAACAAAACCGAGATCACCGTACAACTTTCAGCCTGAAAGCCGCCGGGCGCTACCGCCTATCCACTAGTGCTGACTGCGCTTAACCTGTTCAACTAGTCCCGCGGCGTACATGGCGGTGTACAGATCTTCACGTCGATCAGATCCGACGTTCGTCATGAGCAGAACCTGTTCGACCGCCTGAGCAACAAGGAGCTCGAGCCCTCCGAGCACCTTGCGATTGCCGGCCTTGAGAGCAAGCGCCGTTGGCCACGGCGCGTAGATCACATCGAAAAGCGCAGTGCACGACAGTGGCAAGACAATCGAATCGGCCACAGATCCCGGAAGTGTGTTGATCACAAGCGCCGAAGAATTTCCTAAGTCATCGAGCGAGTGCGCAACGACAGCAACATCGGGAAACATTCTGCGTATCTCATCAATCGCATCGAGTCGGCGAGCAGCGATATGCACTCGCCCGGCACCCATCAACTGCAGAGCGGCAACTGCAGAACGCGCCGTTGCGCCTGCACCGAGGACGAGCGCTTCGTCGATAGTGGAAACGGTGGCCCGCGTGAGTGCTGAGATAAAACCCGGGACGTCGGTATTGAAACCGCGCCACGATTGGCCGTCTCGAACTAACGTGTTGCAAGCACCGGTGAGCTGCGCCGCTTCATCATGACTAGCCGCAACTTCGAATGCAACGTCTTTGAGGGGCATGGTCAACGAGAGTCCGACGCATCGGCTAGGCAAAGCTGCGAGCGTTTCAGCAAACACCGCTTCAGTGACGTCGTACTTTTCGTACGACCAGTTCAGCCCTAAAACTTGATAGGCAGCTGAGTGCAAAACTGGGGACAGCGAATGTTCAATGGGAGAACCAAGAACTGCCGCAAAGGTCCGATCAGGGATTGTTTGCATTGAATTCGGCTTTGATCTTGAGGAAGTCCTCGTAATTGTCGGCGAACTTCGTAATCTTGTTTTCAAGATCGACAGTGACGAAGTACAGCCACTTGCCCTTAGCTGGGCTCAAGGCAGCCTCAATCGCCGCTACCCCAGGGTTGCCGATCGCACCTGGTGGTAATCCATCGGTCTTGTAGGTGTTGTACTCCGATTCCGCGTTCATCTGCTTGGCGGTCAATCGAATTTCGCTAATGCCCAAGGCATAGCTAATCGTTGAATCGAGCTGCAGTCGCATCGGCTTCTCAAGACGGTTTACGATCACGCGCGCAATCTTGGCGTAGTCGTCTGGGCCGCCTTCAACCTCAAGAATCGACGCAATAATGATGATCTCTTCGACGGTATGACCTGCTGCCTTTGCACGGCTCTTGAGATCCGTTTCGACCATCATCTGCTTCCAGCGGGTCGTCATCATCTTCAAGATATCTGCTGGGGTGTCATCCTTCGCGATTTCGTACGTCGCTGGGAAAAGAAAACCTTCAGGCTTGCCGTTGGCTTCAGCGCTCAATCCATATTGCTTCGGATGTTTCAGGACTGCGACGAACTCGTCTTTGGCAAAGCCAGTTAGCTTCGATGCTGCCGCGACGATCTCCGTCAATCGATCGCCTTCGCGCACAACCAGCTTAAGTACGGCACGGCTCGCGGGATCTAGCAGCAGCTCGAGCGCACGTCGGGCCGCCATCTGAGTACGAAGGTTGTAGTCGCCTGGTGCAATCGACGTCGATCGTGAATCTGCGTTAGTCGCGGCAACCCATGCATCAACGCTGGCGACAACGCCGGCATCAAAGAGCGTTTGACCGATCTGAGTCAATGTCTCACCGGACTCGATGGTGATAGCCACATCATCCTTGCCGTTACCCACGAAGTCGTCCGGAGAATTGAAAGCTCGACCGACGAAGAACGTCATCAGCACGAGCGATGCGACGAGCGCACCAATCAGCAGCCAAGGCTTGTTTCGACGCGGCGGCGCAGCGTCCATCTTGAACCCAAAGGCGCTCATACGAGTAACTCTCCTGGTGCTGTGCCTTGACGTCGCTCAGCCTCGAGCGCATCCTCTAGCAAAACGGCAGCGGACGCAGCGTCTATGAGACTTCGGTCAGTTCGTGTCGTGTAGCCGCTAGCTTGGAGCTGCTTGCGGGCGGCGGCCGTTGTGAGCCGTTCATCTACCAGGCGGAAAGCGACCTCAGGCAACAGAGACTTGAGTTCAACGGCGATAGTGCGGACATTCTCTGCCGCAATGCCTTGGTCGCCCGACAATGCCGTCGGCAAACCAATCAACACCTCAAGAACATCATCCTCGTTAAGCGCGTTGCTCAAGAGTGGAGCAATCGCCTCGGCCGAAGCAACCGCCCACACTGCCATCGGAGAACTAAGAGTGGCCGATGCATCGCAGCGCGCAACACCAGTTCGTACCGAACCGAGATCGAGCGCTAAGCGCACTCCCCTACGCACTAGTTGCCCGCAGTGAGGATTCCGTCGAGAGCCGCCATCGCTGCCGGGATCGCAGCGATGTCAGTGCCACTTCCCTGCGCGAGTTCAGGCTTTCCACCACCACGGCCATTAAGCAGCGCGGCAAGCTTCGAAAGAATCGTTCCGCTTGAGTGGCCAGCAGAAATCGCAGCATCAGTAGCAGCAACTGCGATCGATACACGATCATCCGCTGCGGCTACCGCAACGACAATGCCAGCAACGCCCGGCGCAAACTGACCCTTGAGTTCATTCGCAATATTGCGCACATCATTGCCAGACGTTCCCTCAGGTAGGACGGCACGCTTCAGGGCAACACCGCCAACTTCTGAATTGAGAACAGAGTCGCTGAGCTGTGAGCGCAAGTTTGCTGAGCGAACCTTGTCTAGTTCCTTCTCGGCATCGCGCAACTTCGAGACGATGGATTCAATGCGATCCATCAGCTCTTCCGGACGTGCCTTGAGCGCCTCACTAATTTGGCTCAGCAAGATGTGTTCTTTAGCGAGGAATCCGTAGGCATCTGCGCCGACCAGTGCTTCAACACGACGAACGCCAGCACCGACCGAACCTTCAGACAGGAACTTCACGACTCCAAGATGTCCAGTCGATGGAGTGTGAGTGCCACCGCACAATTCGCGCGCCCAGTCGCCGACGGAAACCACGCGAACCTGGTCACCATACTTTTCACCGAAGAGCGCCATCGCTCCAATTGAGCGAGCAGCGTCTTGGGTCATGTATTCAGCAGTGACAGGAAGATCATCGAGCAGAATCGTGTTGACTCGCGACTCAACCTCATTCATTACAGACTCAGGTACGGCGCCAGCTGACGGGAAGTCGAAGCGCAAACGGCCAGGCGAGTTCTCAGAGCCCATCTGCGTGGCTGTCTCGCCGAGCAATTCGCGAAACGCCTTATGAATCATGTGCGTTGCGGTATGCGCGCGGCTGATGGCCATACGCCGTCCAAGATCTACTGCGCCGAGAGCGCCAGCGCCAACGACAACTTCGCCGTCGGCAACGCTTGCGCGATGGACAAAGAGACCTGGCACAGGTGACTGCACGTCGTAAACCTCGAGAACGGCACCGTTTTCCAGCGTGATCGTTCCGTGGTCACCGAGCTGACCACCAGACTCTGCGTAGAAAGGCGTCGTGTCGAGAATGACTTCAACATGCTGACCTGGAGTCGCCGACTTGACGACCTGACCGTCGACCAAAAGACCGCCGATCCGAGCTTCTGCGGTGACGCGTTCGTAGCCAACGAAGGTAGAGCGACCAGCGCTCTCCATAACTTCCTTGTATTCGGTCGCAGCGGTCAGTCCAGCCTTGCGAGCACGAGCATCTGCCTTGGCACGCTCGCGCTGTTCCTTCATCAGGCTGCGGAAACCATCGGCATCCACTTCAAGACCAGCTTCTTTGGCCATTTCGACGGTCAAGTCGAATGGGAAGCCATACGTGTCATGCAACTGGAAGACCTGATCTCCAGGAACAACCGAAGCGCCGGCGCCCTTAAGAGCAGTGACAGCAGTGTCGAAGATGGCGGTGCCGGACTTCAATGTCGAGAGGAACGCAGCCTCTTCGTTGGCAGCAATTGAACGGATGCGACCAGCGTCAGTGACGAGCTCTGGGTATTGCGAGCCCATTGCGAGAATCGCGGCATCGATCAACTCTGTCATCACTGGGTCTTGGCATCCGAGCAGACGCATGTTGCGAACAACGCGACGCATGATGCGACGCAAAACGTATCCACGACCTTCGTTGCCGGGCAGAACTCCATCCACAATCAAGAACGCACAGGTCCGGGCGTGGTCAGCAACAACGCGCAGTGCCACATCCTGCTTTTCGTTCAGGCCGTACTTGACTCCAGAAAGAGCGCTCGCACGATCGAGGATGACCTTGGTCGTATCGATTTCGTAGATATTGTCGACGCCCTGGAGCAGAGCTGCCATGCGCTCGACGCCCATACCCGTATCAATGTTCTTGGCAGGAAGCTCTCCGAGAATTGGGTAGCCCTCTTTGCCAGGACCGTCGCCGCGTTCGAACTGCATGAACACGAGATTCCAGACTTCGAGGTAGCGATCCTCGTCGGCTACAGGGCCACCTTCACGACCATGCTCCGGGCCGCGGTCGTAGTAGATCTCCGAGCAAGGACCGCAAGGGCCTGGAACGCCCATGGACCAGAAGTTGTCGACCTGCCCACGGCGCTGAATGCGATCGCGCGGAACGCCGACCTGCTTATGCCAAAGTTCTTCGGCCTCGTCGTCGTCTTCATAGACGGTGACCCAGAGCTTTTCTTCTGGGAAGCCGTAGCCACCATCGGCAACAGAGCCAGTCAGCAATTCCCACGCGAACGGGATCGCCTTCTCTTTGAAGTAGTCGCCGAAAGAGAAGTTGCCAGCCATCTGGAAGAACGAAGCGTGACGAGTGGTCTTACCCACTTCTTCAATGTCGAGGGTGCGCACGCACTTCTGGACGCTCGTCGCAGTCGCATACGGAGGGGTCGCCTCACCTAGGAAGTAGGGCTTGAACGGCACCATGCCGGCGTTAACGAACAACAGTGTTGGGTCATCCAACAGCAGTGATGCAGAAGGGACGACGGTGTGACCGTTTCGCTCAAAGTAGTTGAGGAACCGTGACCGGATCTCAGCTGACTCCATGTGAAGAACCTCCCTGAACAACCTGCTCTGCGAGCGCATCTACCTGCTCAGAAACCCAATCCTGAGCCTTCATCAAAGTCTCGCCTTGTCCTAGTTCGACAATCTTCTGCGAGATGCGGGGGTAGGCAAGCACGCCTACGGCAGCGCCGAGCGCAAACCACAAGACTCTCTTCACGACTTCTCCACAGGTTGTACAGCGTCCGCGGACGCAGTTGCCGATGCTGATGCAGGGGGCGACCCTACCGACTCGCCCCGAAGCAGAGCGCGCAGATGCTCGACCACGAGCGCCCAGCGGGCCTCAGCACCGTGGCCCGAAGGCTCGAAATACCGAGCTCCGCGAAGATCCTGAGGCAAGTAATCGAAGGCGGCGACGCCGGCCGGCAGATCATGCGGGTAGATGTAATCGACGCCGTGGCCGAGCTTCGTGGCGCCGGCGTAATGCGCGTCGCGCAGCGCAGCAGGAATCTGGCGCCCGCGTCCCTTGCGCACGTCGGCGCGCGCCTTCTCGATAGCCACGGTAACAGCATTGCTCTTCGGCGCCAAGGCACAGTGGACCACCGCGTGAGCGAGAGTCAGGCCAGCTTCAGGCATGCCGATGAATGAGACAGCCTGATGAGCAGCGATCGCAGTTTGAAGCGCGGTCGAATCGGCCATGCCAATGTCTTCGCTAGCCAAGATGACTATGCGGCGAGAGATGAACCGCGGATCCTCCCCCGCCTCCAGCATGCGTGCGAGATAGTGGAGAGACGCATCGACATCAGACCCACGCATGCTCTTGATGAATGCGCTGATGACGTCGTAATGCTGGTCGCCGTCCTTGTCGTACACAACAACGGCACGCTGAGCAGCAGAGCTGACGCATTCGGCAGTGATTACGAAGTCAGACTGTGCAGCCATGCCTGCGCTTGCCTCGAGCAAGGTGAGAGCGCTGCGAGCATCTCCCCCAGAAAGTCGAACCAGCATCTGTTCGGCTAGATCATCCACCGTGAACGCGCTATTGAGACCGACTTCAAGAGATAACGCACGTTCGAGAAGTTGTGCGATTTCATCATCTACAAGACTGCGCAACCGAACCACAACCGATCGCGAGAGCAGCGGCGCATTGATGCTGAAGGAGGGATTCTCAGTAGTTGCAGCGACGAGTGTGACCCAGCCGTTCTCAACAGCGGGCAGCAGTGCATCCTGTTGAGACTTGTTGAAGCGATGAACTTCGTCGATAAAGAGCACAGTGCCGACACCACTAGTAGCGAGTTGCATCTTCGATTTCTCGATAACTTCGCGAACGTCTTTGACACCGGAAGAAATCGCCGACAACTCAACGAAGGAGCGATTGCCCGCACCAGCGATCATCGACGCTAACGTTGTTTTCCCAGTGCCAGGCGGCCCCCACAGGATGACTGAGACCGCTGCTTTGGAGTCGCCATCTAGAAGCCGTCGAAGCGGCGTGCCAGGAGCGAGGATTTCACGCTGACCGACGAGGTCCTCAAGCCGACGCGGCCGCATCCGCACGGCAAGCGGTGCAGATGTGGCCGAATCGGTATTGAACATGATGCGAACTAAGCAGGCAGCTCAGGAAGAGCTGGCGGACGACCGTCGCGAACCTTGTGGGCAGCGACAGCTGCGGTGTGATAGTCCTCAAGTGCCTTCTTCATCTCCTTGGTGGCATAGATGCTGCCATCAACGAGTGGGCCCGGGCGACCTTCAATCACAGCGGCCACGTCTTCACCTGAAATCGTGCGGTGAGTCTCGAGTGCGTGAGTCACTGCGAGGACGGCTGCACGGTTCTTCTTGAGAACCGTAACCGCCCGTTGGTACAGCTCCTGGAGACGTTCTTCAATTGCTTCAGCAATCTCGCCTTCCATGGAAAGACCTTGAACCAGTGGCATACCGCCAATCAGCAAGCCTGAATTGGCTACGGTCGATGCGTTGAATGCGCGCAAAGTTGGACCCATCGCGTGACTGAGCATGCCTCGGGTCACCAGTGACGTGGCAGCAGCCATGTCACCGCCAACACCCTGAGTGTGATCGCCATCGTAGAACAGCTGCTCACCTGCGAGCGAAGCGATAAACGTCACCACATCCGTGTCGACTTCAGACTTCCATTGCACAAAGCGATCTTCAAGCGGAATTGGAGATACGAAACCGCCGACGTCACCACGGCGTTCAATCGTCGCAACGTCAATCACACTGTTGTGCTGCAGTCGGTACATCGTGACTGCGTGGCATGCCTCATGCAAAGCCACCGAATGACGTTCGCGGTCCACGTAAGCGCCACCGTCTGGAAGACCGTGCTGCTTCAGCGACTTGGCCTTAATGACGTCTGCGTACGCGACAGTTTCGCGACCTTCACGAATCGCGATAACGAGAGCTTCGTTGACCGTGTCCTTAATGGTGGCACCGGTCGCGTAAGGACTAATTGTCGCTAGAGATTCAATCTGCTCATCGGTGAGATTGTGCGTCACCTTGTTGAGGTAATTTCGGTAGGTCTCAATGCGACCTTCCTTGGACGGGTAGCCCACACGGTAAATACGATCGATTCGACCTGGACGTAGAAGCGCAGGGTCAAGCGAGTCAGGCATGTTGGTTGCCATCATCACGAGAATGCGGTACTTCGGCGGCTGCTTTGGACGCATACCGAGAGTGCGACGAATGACACGGTTGATGAAACCACGTGGCTTCTTGAGACCAGACAGTTCAGTCAAAAGCGCTTGAAGCGTTCCGTCGAATGAACGCCCACCGCCCATGCCGCCCATGACTACCTTGCGGTCTTCGTCAGCCAAGATCGCATTGCCCATCTCCGAGGCATAGGACCGACCATTGCACGAGTGACTCGAGAGCGAGTACTGCTCGGAGAAGTTCATGCCCGGACGCGCCTGGGATACCTGACCGCCGCGGCTGCCGAGGGTGTCTGCTTCATCGAAGAAGACAATGACGCCGCCGTAGCGAAGCGAAAGCTTGCGAAGTTTGCGGAAGAGTCCCTTAACTTTTAGAACACCGATACCGAAGAACATGTTGACGAAGGCGCCTGGATCAACAAAGACATATGGGCGTCCCGTCTCACCAGCGACCGCTTCGGCCATGAGCGTCTTACCCGTACCGGGAGGGCCCCACAAGAGGATGCCGCCTGGAACGTGACCGCCCCGACTTTCGATGGCGTCAGGGTTTTCGAGAAACAGGATGTTCTCTTTGACGCGCTCAAGAACAGCGTCCTGGCCCCACACATCGCTGAAGCGAGTCTTGACGTCGTCGGGCATGTAGACCTCAATGCCGCCGCGAGACAAGAAGTAGAAGATGGCGACGAACTGGATGATTGCCATGAACATGTAGAAGACGATTTGCAGCGCGTACGGCAACGCTTGTATAGCTAACTGCGGACCGCGAATGATCGTCTCGAACGGATCCATGTTGACGAAGCTGCCGACCACAGCGGCGACTGCGTAGACGCCCACGACCCACTTGAATACACGGGCAACGCGGAATCGAGTCCAAGGACTGAATCGAGCGGTAAAGCCTTCGTTCTTCTTGAAGAACCCTTGCCCCAGCGCGTAGTACTTGGCATTCCACTCACTGAGCACGAAATGGAATTGTCGAACGGCCTCGATCAAGATTAAGAAGACGAGGAATCGCCCGGAACCTGATGCTGTGACGTAGTAGGCAGCGTCGTTCAGCGTCTGGAGCGGATTGTCGACCAGCGACGCCCAAATCTGCATTGCCCACAGTCCAACCCAGAGCAACATGAGCTTGAGTCGATCAAATGGCGCTAGCGGCTTGCGCGTCGTGCGGTCTTCGTCGCGAATGCGCGAACCAACTTCTGCCAACCCATCGGTCAGCGCGCTTGTGTTAGGCAACGGAAGGCTCCTTCACGGTTAACGAGTCCAACGCCCGTTCAATGGTTGTTTCGAAATCGGTGCGGGCATCAGCGCCACAGCGAATCCAGAAAATGAATACAACGTTCGAACCTAGAACGATGCGGGTGTCTACTAGTTGGCGCTTTCCGCCGACGGTCCACGCAAGTTGCTGGCGCACACCTTGATGACCGTCTTGGATGTAGGTCTGGTTGGAGATGATCTCGAGTCCATCGCCGTCGGCCGCAAGCGAGACCGGCAGCACAACGTCCTGCAAAGCCGTCAACACGTCGCCAGCAATGTTCTGTGACTCAACGTCGTAGAGGGAACGTACTGCCGCATAGACCACTGGAACATCTGTGACCGAATTGCCGAAGGCCGCTTCAACCGTCAACTCAGCATCAGGCGAGTAGACCTTTTGCCACTTGAGAGCATCGAGGTACGCCTGTCCCGAATCGGATGAACCCCACGAAGACTGTGCTTTTGTCAAAAGAGCAGCATCAATCGATGACCACTCGCGAGGCAGGTTGAAGAAGAGTCCAGCTTTTGAATCCCCCACATGCTGTTCAGTGGGCACGGCGCAGCCAGTGAGCAACAACGCCAACGCGGCAATCGCTGCAACGAACCGGCTGAATTTAGGCATTCGCAACCTTCTCGGCAGCCTTCTCTTGCTTCTCAGGCTTCGCATCCACGCCAGCTTCCTTGCGCTGCTGTGGAGTAATCGGCGTCGGCGCTCCAGTCAATGGATCGTGACCGCCACCCGTCTTCGGGAAGGCAATGACCTCGCGGATGTTCGCTGCGCGAGTGAGCAACATGCAGATGCGATCCATGCCGAATGCGATGCCGCCGTGAGGCGGTGGGCCAAACTTGAACGCTTCGAGCAAGAAGCCGAACTTGTCTTGAGCTTCCTCTTCAGTGAGGCCGAGCAGGTTGAAGACTCGCTGCTGGACATCGCCACGGTGAATACGGATTGAACCGCCACCGATTTCGTTGCCGTTGCACACGATGTCGTAAGCCCATGCGAGCGCCTTGTCTGGAGCAGACTCAAAGTTGTCCATCCACTCAGAGTTCGGTGAGGTGAACGGGTGATGCACTGCGGTCCAGCCAGCGCTGCCGTCTTCGTTTTCGATAGCTTCAAACATCGGCGCATCGATAACCCAAAGGAACGACCATGCCGATTCATCGATCAAACCGCAACGCTTGCCGACTTCAAGGCGAGTAGCTCCAAGAAGTGCGAGTGCGTCAGAGCGCTTGCCAGCCGCGAAGAACACGCAGTCGCCCGCCTTCGCGCCAGTCGCAGCTGCGAGACCATCGCGTTCAGCATCGCTCAGGTTCTTAGCGACTGGTCCGCCAAGCTCGCCATCCTCACCAAAAGTGACGTACGCGAGACCGCGCGCACCGCGCTGCTTGGCCCACTCCTGCCACGCGTCGAACGTGCGGCGTGGCTGATCCGCGCCGCCAGGCATGACGACTGCTCCAACGTGCTCAGCCTGAAAGACTCGGAAAGCGGTCGCACTGAAGTATTCGGTCAGATCAACAAGCTCAAGTCCGAATCGGAGATCAGGCTTGTCGCTGCCGTAGAGGCGCATTGCCTCTGCATAGGTCATTCGGGGAATATCTCCGAGCTCAACGTCGAGCGCGGTCTTCCACATTGCGCGGACGATTTCTTCGCCCACCTCGAGAACGTCGTCTTGTTCGACGAACGACATCTCGATATCGAGCTGAGTGAACTCCGGCTGACGGTCGCCGCGGAAATCCTCATCACGGTAGCAGCGAGCAATCTGGAAGTAGCGCTCCAT
This sequence comes from Actinomycetota bacterium, assembly GCA_039800825.1. Classification (GTDB taxonomy): domain Bacteria; phylum Actinomycetota; class Actinomycetes; order S36-B12; family UBA5976; genus JAFMIT01. Next base: position 1,946 of record JBDLPZ010000080.1, on the reverse strand, counting down.
ACCTGCGACCATCAAGAGCTGCTTAAACAGCTGTGGAGACTGCGGAAGTGCGTACCAGCTACCCGGCTTTAGGCGCACCGGCACAAGGAAGTCGCGCGCGCCTTCAGGTGTACTGCGGGTGAGGGTCGGTGTCTCGATTTCAACAAAGTTGCGGTCGAGCAACACATTGCGAGAAACCTGGTTGATCTTTGAGCGAAGGCGGATCGCTGCGCCAGGACCACTGCGACGAAGATCGAGATAACGGTGGCGCAGACGCGCCTCGTCGCCCACTTCGATGTGATCATCGATTGGGAACGGCAGAGGCGCCGCTTCGCTGAGAACGTTGACGACATCGGCAAGGATTTCGATTTCGCCCGTCGCCAGATCAGCGTTTTCGTTGCCCTCAGGTCGTGCGGTGACTTCGCCAGTGATCTGCACGCAGTACTCACTTCTCAATTGATGAGCGATGGCTTCGTCGCGGATCACGACCTGAACAACACCCGATGCATCGCGGAGATCGATGAAGGCGACGCCACCATGATCACGGCGGCGAGCGACCCAGCCCGCAAGCGTCACGACTGATGAAATATCGGCAGCTCGCAAGCTGCCAGCTTCACGACTACGAAGCACTGGTGTTCTCCTTGGTTAGGCGTTGCAAAGTCGCAACAAGTTCATGTGCAGTTGTTGAGATGACTTGGCCGTCGGCCATGGTCTTGATGTTGATGGTGTCGGTTTCGAGGTCGCTGTCCCCCACGACAACTGTGAATCGAGCACCCGACTTATCGGCAGACTTCATGGAGCCTTTCAATCCGCGATCGCCCCACGCAAGGTCGACCCGAACCCCGGCCTTGCGAAGACGGCTCGACAGCGCGATATTGAAGTCCTTAGCGGGCTTGCCCAGCGAGATGAGGAATACATCTGAACGGCTTACGTCTGCGATGGTGAGACCTTCAGCTCGGCACGCAAGCAGAGTCCGATCCGTTCCTAGACCAAAGCCAATGCCACTGAGTTCCTGTCCGCCGAGTTCCGACATCAAGCCGTCGTACCGACCGCCGCCGCCGATGCCGGACTGCGAACCGAGGAGTGGATGATCGAACTCGAACGTCGTACGGGTGTAGTAATCGAGACCGCGAACCATGCGAGGCGCTTCGACCCACGATACGCCTTGGAGCTTCAAGAAGTGACGCACTTCGTCGTAATGCGTTTGGCAATCGACACAAAGGTGATTTACCTGTAGCGGAGCGTCTGCCAATTGGTCTTGAACTTCTTGGCGCTTGTCGTCGAGTACGCGCAGTGGATTGAGTTGAGCTCGTTGCTGAGTCGCCTCGTCGAGATTGAGCGCACTCAAGAACGACTGCAGCAAAGCCCGGTAAGGCGGCCGGCAAACTGCACAACCAAGCGAGGTCAGCTTCAAGGTGTACTGCGTCAGCCCTAGCGAGCGGTAGCCCTCGTCAGCAAGGGCAATCACTTCAGCATCAAGCGCAGGATCCTCGGAGCCAATCGCTTCGATACCCACCTGTTGCAGCTGACGGTAACGACCAGCCTGCGGACGTTCAGCCCGGAAGAACGCACCTGCGTACCAGAGCTTGACTGGCAACTGTCCACGATCGAGACCGTTTTCGATCACGGATCGCATCACACCGGCAGTGCCCTCAGGCCGCAAGGAGATCGAGCGATCGCCGCGGTCGGTGAAGGTGAACATTTCTTTGGACACAACGTCAGTCGAGGCGCCGACACCACGAACATAGAGCGACGTGTCCTCGTACATCGGCAATTCGATGTATCCATAACCTGCGTGAATCGCTGGCGCAGAGAGCGCAGAACGAACAGCGAGGAACTCGGCAGATTCGGGCGCGATGTACTCAGGCACGCCCTTAGGGGCGCGAACAATCTCGCTCATGATCCACTCCTCGTCTGAAGCCCACGAATATAGGGGTTGGTTCGCTTTTCAATGCCGATTGTTGTGT
>JBDLPZ010000079.1:0-4741 GCA_039800825.1 Actinomycetota bacterium | reverse complement strand
GCCGCGCGATCGAGAAGGCTGTTAAGGGCATGCTCCCTCACAACCGTCTTGGCGCACAGCAGTTGACCAAGCTCAAGGTTTACGCAGGCGCTGAGCACCCACATGCTGCTCAGAAGCCAGTCCCATTCGTTATCACGCAGGTTGCGCAGTAGTCACAGTCGCAATTGCGATTGTGTGAGGAAGGAAAACAGTGACTGAGGTCGCCGAGGTTTACACCAGCGAGACTGCTGCTCCAGCAAAGGCTGCTCGCAACATCAAGGCCGCTCCTAGCAACGCTACGGGTCGCCGCAAGGAAGCTGTCGCACGCGTGCGTTTGGTCCCAGGCACCGGCCGTTGGGTAATCAATGGCCGCGAACTTGCTGACTACTTCCCAAACAAGGTTCACCAGCAGCTCGTGAACGACCCATTCAAGATCTCTGATCTCGAAGGTCGCTTCGATGTGTTCGCAACCCTCAACGGTGGCGGCTCATCAGGTCAGGCTGGCGCTCTTCGTCTTGGCATCGCTCGCGCACTCAACGACATTGACGTTGAAGCATTGCGCCCAGCGCTCAAGAAGGCAGGCTTCCTTACCCGCGATGCACGCATCAAGGAACGTAAGAAGTACGGTCTCAAGAAGGCACGTAAGGCTTCTCAGTACTCAAAGCGTTAATTCGCTCAAGGTTCACGACAAATCCCCCGAGAATTTCTCGGGGGATTTGTGTTTTCTGGTACGCGGTTAGGCTTGGTTACCTATGACACGACTATTTGGCACTGATGGCGTTCGTGGCCTTGCTAATCGCGACCTCACCGCCGAACTTGCACTCGATCTTTCCGTCGCTGCAGCGCATGTGCTCGCCGATGCTGGCAACTTTGCTGACCATCGCCCGTTCGCTGTCGTCGGCCGCGACCCACGCGCGAGCGGCGAGTTTCTTGAAGCTGCCGTCGTCGCTGGTTTGGCGAGTGCTGGTGTTGATGTCTTGCTCGTCGGCGTCGCGCCCACTCCTGCCATTGCTTACCTGACTGCATCGACCGGCGCAGACCTAGGCGTCATGCTGTCAGCTTCGCACAACGCAATGCCAGACAACGGCATCAAGTTCTTTGCTCGTGGTGGCCACAAGCTCGCCGATGACATTGAAGACGCCATCGAGAATCGACTTGAAGAACCGTGGGATCGTCCGATCGGCGCCGCAGTCGGCCGCGTCAAGAACTCAAGCCATCTGATTGAAGATTACGTCGCGCATGTCTTGCAGACGACGGGTCAATCACTCACTGGCCTGCGCGTCGTCGTCGATGCCGCCAACGGTGCGGCGTCTTATGCAGCGCCAGAGGTTTATCGTCGCGCCGGCGCTGACGTCATCGAGATTCATTGCTCACCTGATGGCATCAACATCAACGACAACTGCGGCTCGACTCACATGTCTGACCTGCAAGCAGCTGTCGTCGAATACGGCGCTCATGTTGGCGTCGCACACGATGGTGATGCTGATCGATTCCTCGCCGTCGATGCCGAGGGCAACATCGTCGATGGCGATCAGATAATCGCGATTATTGCCCTCGCAATGCGTGACGCTGGCACGTTGGTCAACAACACCGTCGTCGGCACTGTCATGGCCAACCTCGGGTTCAAGCTCGCCATGCAGCGCGAAGGAATCAACCTCATCGAAACTGCCGTCGGCGATCGCTACGTTCTCGAAGCAATGCGAGCAGGCGACTTCAATCTCGGTGGAGAACAAAGCGGTCACGTAATCTTGAGCGAATTCGCAACGACTGGTGATGGCACGCTGACTGCGTTGCAGTTGTTAGCTCGCGTCGCTGCGACTGGCAAGTCGCTGGCTGAGCTGGCCGCCGTGATGACTCGCCTTCCGCAGGTGCTCATCAACGTCAAAGGCGTCGACAAAACTCGAATTGCGTCCTCAGCGGCACTCACCAACGTGGTGGCAGACGTTGAAGCAGAACTCGCTGGCAATGGCCGAGTCCTGCTGCGTCCATCGGGAACTGAGCCACTCGTTCGCGTGATGGTCGAGGCGCCGACGGCTGAGGTTGCTCAGTCTGCTGCGCAACGAATCGCCACGGTCGTCACCGCCGAGCTCTCGCTCTAACTTGCGGTACGTCCCCAGGCACTAAGTGGTACGTCCCCAGGCACTAAGTGGTACGTCCCCAGGTCGGGGTTGCTGGCGATTGACGCCCAAAAAGCAGCCAAAACTTGTACACGCCCTATAAGTGACAGGCCGATTTCCCCTACGCGGTGAACGACGGCGGGTAGACCCTTGACACATGAAAAAGCTCACGGCCTCCCTCATCGCTGCCAGCCTCATCGTCGCTGGCATTGTCACCGTCGTTGTGTGTCAACGGTGGTCGCCTGGCGTCTCGCGCCTGACCATCACAGGCACTGGCGTCGTCCAACTCGAACGTGATCGCGCTCAGACATCGCTTGCAGTTTCAGTCCTCGAGCCGACCGCAACAGCCGCCATGCGCCGCGCTACCGACTTGTACACAACGGTCCGCACAGCTGTTATTACAGCTGGCGCAAAAGCGGAAGATCTTGTTACCTCAGGCGTCTCCGTGAATCCCGAGTACTCCTACTACGCAAGCGATCGCCCAGTGCTGCTGGGTTATAGAAGTTCCATCTCGGTCACTGTTGAAACCGGCATTGATGTCATCGCGAAAGTGCTCGACTCGGCTGTCACGGCGGGCGGGGACTATCTGACAGTCACGGGCATCTCTTTCACGGTCTCTGACTCGGATGCAGCCACCCGCAACTCTCGCATCCGAGCCATCGCAGATGCCAAGAGCAAAGCGGATCTCTACGCCGATCGACTCGATCTCGATGTAGTCAAGGCGCTCAAGATCGTCGAAATCTCAACATCCGTCCCTAGCCCGATTCGACCTGACTTCGACAAAGGCGCCGGCGAAGGCGTCATTCCAATCGATGCTGGTACCGCAAAGGTCATCACCACCGTAGAGATTACGTTCGCGCTTGATTAGGTTGTCATTGATGGAATCGGCCGCAACTAAGCGCGTGGCTTCCAAATGCGGCGCTGCACTAACAGCGTCAACCAACCTGCAATGGCCATGCCCACAATGTTCACGAGCAACTGCAAAGCGCTGCCGCGAACTTGATCAAACTGGCCAAACGCCAACCCCAGCGCGATGTTGCCCGCCGCCGGCACCGTCGTGACAGAAATGAACACGCCGACCAGCGCATTGCTCGATGACGACGTCAACGAAAGCACACCTGCCACACCCGCGAGAACTGCCACGACAATCGACCAGCGATCCGGGTGATAAATGAACGCCGTGCCAGGTCGCGGCGCAGTCACCGCAACATCCGGAACCCAACCCAGCAGCGACCCAGCGAGTGCAAACAAAGTCGCCGCACCAATTGCGAAAACAAAACCAACCACAATCAAGCGCAGTGCACGTCTCAACAACTCGCGACGTCGTGTCACTATCGCCAGGCCCAGCGCAGCGACCGGTCCGAAGTCAGGACCCAACACCATCGCGCCGACGACCAGAATTGGTGAGTCCAACACAATCGCGATAGACGCGAGGATTGTGGCCAAACACAAGAACACGATGTAGCTCCACGACATCGAGGTGTCGTCGTACGCGTGCGCAATCACCTGCGCCCAGACGACCGCGTCGGCCTCTTCGCCGGGTGCAGCTTCTTCCGCGGCGAGACCCCGCTCAGAGACCCAGGTCTCAACTGGCGTCAAGTGGAATCCGCCGTCTTTTTGCACACCTAGTTCGACTAGTCCATCCACAATCTCGTTAGCGGACTCGCGTGCCACATCTGCAAGGATCAAATCGCCCACAGGCGTAGTCGATGCGCCAGCCATGACGGCGATGTTGGCGACCCCCACATGGGCGTCCAGCATCGCTAGAACAGGGGCAGATAGGGCAGCGGGGCAGTACACCCGAAGGTTCATCACAGGCCAATGGTGCCCGACTAGGCTTGTGTATATGTGCGGAATCGTTGGTTATGTTGGCCACCAGCAGGCTCTCGGCGTCATCGTGGAGGGCTTGCGCCGTCTTGAATACCGCGGCTACGACTCAGCGGGCATCGCTGTCGTGACCGACGGCACCATTCAGACTCGCAAAAAGGCGGGCAAGCTCGTCAATCTCGAAGGCGTCCTCGCCGACGATCCCATGGCGACCTCGACCACGGGTATCGGCCACACCCGCTGGGCGACTCACGGCGGTCCGACCGATGCCAACGCCCACCCACACCTGTCTGAAGACGGCAAGGTCGCGGTCATCCACAACGGCATCATCGAAAACTTCGCTGAACTTCGCGCCGAGCTCACCGCCTCTGGCGTGACCCTGGCGAGCGAGACCGACACCGAAGTCGTCGCACACCTCCTCTCAAGCACTCTGCCGAAGGTCAACAACGACCTCGCCGAAGCAATGCGCACGGTGTGTCGTCGTCTCCGCGGCGCATTCACACTCGTAGCTGCCGAAGCCGGCCAGCCTGACGTAGTCGTGGGCGCCCGCCGCAACTCACCACTCGTTGTCGGCCGTGGCAACGGCGAGAACTTCCTCGCATCAGACGTCTCGGCGTTCATCGCCCACACTCGCAACGCCATCGAGCTCGGCCAGGACCAGGTCGTCGAGTTGCGAGTCGACAACATCACCGTGACCGACTTCGACGGCGCACCTGCAGACGTCACTGAATACGAAGTCACCTGGGACGCATCGGCCGCTGAAAAGGGCGGCTTCGACTCCTTCATGCTCAAAGAAATCGCCGAGCAGCCAAAAGCCG
>JBDLPZ010000078.1:0-6957 GCA_039800825.1 Actinomycetota bacterium | reverse complement strand
GAGCACGCCACCGACTGGGAGCGTCGAATCTTCAGGCGCATTGATGCTGACGATGACGCCTGCAACTGGTGATGGGATCTCGGTATCGACCTTGTCAGTCGAGACTTCACAAATAGCTTCGTCAGCAGCGACAGTGTCGCCGACAGACTTTAGCCAGCGAGTAATGGTGCCTTCGGTAACGCTTTCGCCGAGTGCAGGCAAAGTCACAGGCACTTCACCCATGCTGGTAGCAGCGGTGGTAGCTGGTACCTCGACAGGCGACTCAACTGGAGCAGGGGCAGCAGCTTCAGCAGGAGCAGGAGCGGCAGGAGCAGCGGCGACGTGACCATCTGCGCTGTCGGCGATGACTGCAAGCAACCCGCCCACGGCAACGGTGGCATCTTCAAGCGCAACGATCTCAACCAGGACACCAGAAGCTGGTGCTGGAATCTCGGTATCAACCTTGTCGGTCGAGACTTCGAGAAGAGCTTCGTCAGCGTTGACGTGGTCGCCAACCTGCTTGAGCCATCGGGTGACGGTGCCTTCAGTGACGCTTTCGCCGAGTTGCGGCATTACGACGGAGACCGACATATCCGGTGCTACTCCTTTATTCGATGTGAGGTCCACCTTGTGAGTGGGGGTTTATCCTGCCAAAGAGTGGGCGTTATGTCGCCCCCTCTCCTTACGCGTGAGCGTGCAGTGGCTTGCCAGCGAGTGCGAGGTGTGCCTCGCCCAGTGCTTCGTTCTGGGTTGGGTGAGCGTGGATAAGTGGCGCGACGTCTTCTGGAGTGGCTTCCCACGAGAAGATCAGCTGAGCTTCACCAATCTGTTCGCCAACGCGAGCGCCAACCATGTGGACGCCCACAATCGGGCCGCCATTCTTGGTACGGACGAGCTTGACGAAGCCTGCAGTGCCGAGAATCTGGCTCTTGCCGTTGCCGCCAAGGTTGTATTCGTAGGACTCGACGTTGTCTGCGCCCCACTTTTCCTTCGCCTGCTCTTCGGTGTAACCCACAGATGCAACTTCTGGCTCGCAGTAGGTCACGCGAGGGATTGCCTTCTCGTCGATAACGCGAGGAGCGAGACCAGCGATTTCTTCGGCAACGAAGATGCCCTGCTGGAAGCCGCGGTGCGCGAGCTGCAAACCAGGAACGATGTCGCCGACAGCGAAGATGCCTGGGACGTTGGTACGTAGACGATCATCGGTTGGGACGAAGCCACGATCGACGGTGACGCCGACTTCTTCGAATCCATGACCCGCGCCGTTAGGTCCGCGACCAACTGCAACCATCAGGATGTCTGCATCCAGAGTTTCGCCAGATTCGAGAGTGACGCTCACGCCGTTGTCATGCTGAGTGACGCCGCTGAAGCGTGCACCCGTCTTGATCTTGATGCCGCGCTTGCGGAATGCGCGATCGAGAGCCTTTGAGCAAGCCTCATCTTCGGCCGGCACGATGCGTGGCAAACCTTCAACGATGGTGACTTCTGAGCCGAATGACTTCCAGACGCTGGCGAATTCGACGCCGATGACGCCGCCGCCGAGAACGATGACGCGGCTTGGAATCCAGTCCATCTGCAGTGCCTGATCAGAAGTCATCACGCGACCGCCGATTTCGAGACCTGGCAGTGAACGTGCGTAAGAGCCAGTGCCCAGCACGATGTTCTTGCCGACGTACTTCTCGCCGTTGACTTCGACAGTGTTAGCTGCAGTCAGACGGCCGGTGCCCTCGACATAGGTGATGGCCTTGCTCTTGACGAGTCCCTGAAGGCCCTTGTAGAGGCGACCGATGACACCGTCGCGGTACTCGTTGACCTTGTTGATGTCGATGCCCTGAAGTTCAGTGAACACGCCGTAGTGCGATGACTCGCGCGCAGTGTCTGCAACTTCGGCCGCATGCAACAGCGCCTTGGTTGGGACGCAACCGCGGTGAAGGCAGGTACCGCCGAGCTTGTCCTTCTCAATGAGCGCTACAGAAAGGCCCAGTTGAGCAGCGCGCAAAGCGCAGGCGTAACCGCCGCTGCCGCCGCCGAGGATCACTACATCGAAAGTCTGTTCAGCCATTTCAAACCCATCTGTTGCGTGGAATCTGTCGGAATTCTTGCACCAAGACCAAATGACTCAGAAGTCGGTCCAGAAAATGGAAGACCTCTGAGTCATTTAGGCGTGATTTGGCTAGATGAGACCAGCAATCATGTCTTCTGCGACCGTCACCAACGTGCGCACGGCCGTGCCAGTGCCACCGCGTGGGGTGTAGTCGTAAGCGCCCTTGCTGTTGAAGGCGGGGCCGGCAATATCGAGGTGTGCCCAGCGCTGACCCTGCTCGATGAAGTCGAGGAGGAACAGGCCGCCGAACAGCGTGCCTGCCTGCATTGGGGTGCCGATATTGGCGATGTCAGCGACCATGGAGTCGAGCTCTGGGCGCAGTTCCGCAGGAAGCGGCAGTGGCCAGAAGGACTCGCCGCTACGTGAGCCCGCATCGACGATGTGATTGCGCAAAGCGTCGTCGTTACCGAGAACGGCCGAGATGCGAGCGCCGAGGGCGACCACGGCCGCGCCGGTGAGAGTCGCGACGTCAATGATGATGTCTGGCTTGTCTTCCTGAGCGCGCACAAGAGCGTCCATCAGCACCAAACGGCCTTCGGCGTCGGTGTTGAGAACTTCAACGGTACGGCCGCCGTACGCGGTGACAACATCGCCAGGGCGCTGTGCCTTGCCGCCAGGCATGTTCTCTGCGCAGGCTGCGTAAGCGGTGACGTTGATGTTGAGCTTCAGAGCCGCGATAGCGCCGATGGTGTTGAGCACTGCAGCTGCACCGCTCATGTCACCCTTCATTTCGTGCATGTTGGCTGGTGGCTTCAGCGAAATGCCGCCGGTATCGAAAGTGATGCCCTTGCCGACGATCGCGAGGTGACCGACTGCACCCGCTGGGCGGTAAGCCAAACGAATCAGGCGTGGACCACGTGAAGAGCCCTGACCGACACCGAGGATGCCGCCCATGCCGAGCTTGGCCATGGCCTTCTCGTCGAGGACTTCAATAGCCAAGCCGTGCTCTTCTGCAATTGCTGCTGCAGCTTCAGCCATCTTGGCTGGTGGCAAATCGAGTGGTGAGGTGTTGGTGAGATCGCGTGACGCGTTGGTCGCATTTGCAACGGTCACTGCACGCTTGACCGCGGACTTAACAACTGCGTTCTTCGCTTCAGCGCAGACGACAGCGATCGACTTGACGCTCTGGCGAGCGGGGGAGTTCGAGGCGCTGCGGTAGTGATTAAAGGTGTAGGCGCCGAGCAATGCGCCTTCGGCAATTGCGCCAGCGGCGTCGGCCGAGTCGGCTGGCACTGCAATGGCTAGCTTCTTCGCGCCGTTTGCAGCACGTGCTGCATTGCCGGCTGAGCGGCGGAAAGTTTCGTGAGTGGCATCGCTGCCCACGCCGACGACGAGCAATTTGCCCGATGCGCCGATTGAGCTGCCCGCGACGGTGGCGACTTCGCCAGCCTTGCCGCTAAAGCCGAGGTCCTTCAGGGCCGCGGCGAGTTTGGTGTCGACACTTGGGGTGCCGACTTTGCTGAGAACGTGGGCAGTCTTGTTCTTCGTCGAAGCGAAGACGCAAGTGACATCCGCGTTAGCTGGAGCTTCATTGGTCAAAGTAAGGGTTGTCATAGCCGTATCTTGCCTTGGATGGCGCAGAAACGTGCACGACGGCTAGCGTGGCACCATGACAAATTCGCCAGCCGATTCACTGCGCCACACCCCGCTTCATTCATGGCACGTCGCCCACGGCGCCAAGACCGCTGACTTCGGCGGTTGGGACATGCCTATCGAATACACCGGCATTGTGGCTGAGCACACCGCCGTGCGCGAGGCAGTCGGTGTCTTTGATGTCTCTCACATGGGCAAGCTGGTACTGACAGGTGCGGACGTCGACCAGTGGCTGAACACCGTGGTCGCGAGCAATCTCGATGACATCGCTTTTGGAAAAGCACAGTACTCGATGCTCCTCAACGCAGCGGGCGGTGTGATCGATGACCTCATCGTGTACAAGTTCGCCAGCGACGAAGTGTGGATTGTGCCGAACGCATCGAATGCGCCGACCGTCTACGCGAGACTTGTTGAACTTGCTCCAGAGTCGGTCTCGATTGAGAATCGTCACGATGCCATGGGCATCATCGCGATTCAAGGCCCCAAGTCGGCAGACGTCATGGATGCACTCGGACTACCGTCAGGTCACGACTACATGAGTGCCGTCAAGGTTGAGCGTGCCGACACTGAAGTTGTCGTCTGCCGATCTGGTTACACAGGTGAGCGCGGCTACGAAATCATCGCGCCGAACAACCTCTTACTGTCTATCTGGGAAGCTGCCGTCGCTGCAGGTGCGGTGCCCGCTGGGCTTGGAGCGCGCGACACGTTGCGCCTTGAGATGGGTTATCCGCTTCATGGTCACGAATTGTCGGAAACAATTTCGCCGGTCGAAGCAGGACTCAACTGGGCCGTCGGCTGGGCAAAAGACACTTTTGAAGGTGCTGCGGCAGTAAAAGCACAGCGCGAGTCGGGTGCTCTGCGAAAGCGGGTTGCACTGCAGGCACTGGAGCGTGGCATCCCACGCGCTGACATGACTGTGTTGCGCGATGGTGAACAGATTGGTGTGACCACAAGCGGAACGTTTTCTCCGACCTGCAAAGTTGGGATCGCTCTGGCGCTGGTCGATCCTTCGGTGAAGATCGGCGATCAACTGCAGCTCGATGTGCGCGGCCGTGTGCTCAACGTCGAAGTCATCAAGCTGCCGTTCGTCCAGCCGTCCACAAAGTAGCTGGATTCAAGAAAGTTGAACGTCGGTTACTGGTAGGACACGCGCGCCGGTTCGGGCACTCCGAACCAGTAGCCCTGGCCGTGCTGAACACCGAGCGACCGCAATGCTTTGCGCTGTGCGTCTGATTCGACGCCTTCAACAATCAACATCATGTTGATCGCTGCTGCAAGCTGCACGAGCGACTTGATAACGGCTTGTGTTGCTTCGCTCGTCGTGACTTCTTTCAGGAACGAGCGATCGAGTTTGATGATGTCGATTGGGAGTCGCGGTAAGAGCGCGAGCGATGAGTAGCCGGTACCGAAATCGTCGAGCGCGACTCGAACGCCGAGCTCGCGAACGCGCCGAAGCGGAGCACTCACTACGGCAGCTTCGATCAGGGTGTGTTCGGTGAGTTCGAGAATCAATCGCTCTGCCGGCAAGCCTGACTCTTGAAGAATGTCGCGGAGATCATCGACGAAGTTCACATCACGTAGTTGGCGGGCCGAGACGTTGACCGAGACTGAACGGTCGTCGGTGAGTGCGCCGGCCGAGCACGCTGCCGAAATTACCCAGCGACCCAGCTCGACGATAAGGCCACTTTCTTCCGCGATGCCCATGAACTCGGCGGGAAGAAGCAATCCACTGCCAGGTCTTTCCCAGCGAACGAGTGCCTCGAGAGTATGCACCTGTCCGCTCTTGAGATTCACGATTGGCTGCCAATGCAACAGCAGCTCGTTGTTGGTGATCGCCTGGCGAAGCGCGTTTTCAGTGTCGAAGCGCAATGAGTAGCTGTCGCCGGCTGCATCGAAGAATTCGATATGTGAGTTTGGCTGGACCTTTGCTCGGTACATCGCCACGTCTGCGTCGCGAAGCAGTTGGTTGGCAGTCGAGTCATGTCGAGAGTTGGTGATGCCGATGCTGACCCCGATGAACGCTTGTTGATCTTGGATCTCGAACGGTCGTGACATCGCACGACTAATGCGTTCTGCGATTCGCAATGCGCCGGCCTTGTCCTCAACGTCATGACACACGACGACAAATTCGTCACCACCGAAGCGACCGACGAAATCTTCATCGCGAAGAGTCTTCGCTAAGCGCGTCGCTGCTTCGACGAGCAGCTCATCACCGATGGAATGGCCGAGAGAGTCATTCACAACCTTGAATCGATCGAGGTCGCAGAAGAAGACAGTGATCGGCAATGCAGGGTTGCTCGCAAGTGCCGACGTCAAAGTTTCCATAAGGTATGTGCGATTTGGTAGGCCAGTCAGTGCATCATGTTTTGCTTGGTACGCCAACTGATCTGACGCATGCTTCAGTGCACTGCGGGCGCTGGCGACTTTGGATTCCTCGCTCGTGATGATCTGACGAGCTTTGCGGTAGGCGGTGCCAACCGAAAGTCCGATCCACAACAGCAGCCATACCGAGAGCGCAAGACATGCGAGCAGCAAAATCGCTTGGTTTCGCTCGTTGGTTGCACGCACGGTGGAGAGTTCGCGCAACTGACTCACAGCATTGGTTTGGTAGTTCGTCAGCCACAACCGCGACTCGCGGCTAATGCTCGCGCGGGCGGCCAAGAACTCCGAATCAGTGACAGACGCTGGATCGCTGACGATGCGATCGACGATAGTGAGTGCGTAGCGAAACTCGTCAGAGACCAGGTCGGAAATCAGAGGGTCTGCGGTGTTGGCGTTGTCGAGTGCCTCGTTGAGCGCTTCGACTGCCACTCTCACGCGGGAATTGTTCGCTGGGGAGACTTTCCAATCGTCGAGCGCGCTGACGAGAGTTGTGGCCTGACGCTGGCTATTGAATACCTGAGTTGTCGACACTTCAGCGCGAGCGAGGAAAGCGACCTCACGGTCGCGCGCATCGGCATTTCGAAGCGCCGCAAATCCGAGAGCGCCGAGAAGGGCAATCAGAATGAGGCCAGTGGCAATCTGAGCAGTGCGAATGCCGAACCGAAGCTCAGCGGGATCGACAACCGCTGGCGTGCTACTTGTGGGCGCATTCACGGGGCAACTATGGACTATTTCTCGTCAGCTGCGGCTGCAGGCGTGACTGAAAAACTGCGATTGGCTCGTCGCAGAGTGTTCAACAGAGGCAGACCAGCGACTGCGACGAGCGCAGCTGTGAACACGGCACGGGGAAGGTCGAAGCCCAGGCTGGTTGTGAGGTTGTAGCGCACCCAGGCCAAAAC
>JBDLPZ010000077.1:0-5359 GCA_039800825.1 Actinomycetota bacterium | reverse complement strand
CTTGAACGATTCGAGGTGCGTTCAAGGGCCAGTCGCTGGTGGGGATACTTACTTGAGTTTGCCGATCTTGTAGAGCTTCAGCGCAGTTGCGGTCTTTGCGCTGCTACCGAACTTCTTATTCAAGAATGATGTTGCATCGACACCACACACGCTTGCGGTCGCGACACTGCCAGCAGGTTGCTTGCGCAGCCATGCAGCGAGCGAATACACGTTGCCATTAACGCTTGCCCAGCAGTTGGTTACCGTCGCATGCGACCTGATCTGTGCTGCTGTGTATGTCGTCTCCACTGGCGCTGGCGGAGTTACTTTGCCAACCAACGTGCCGATGCGGTACTTCGCGAGCGAAGCCAATGCGCTTGCGCTTCCTGAATGCTTGCCATTGAAGCCAGCTGAAGCATCAACGCCGCACATCGCCTTGATCTGTGCTTGTCCGCCTGGATGCAATGCGATCCACTTGGTGAGGTTGTAGACCTTCTTCGACACAATCGACCAGCAATTCGAAGAGGTCTTGTGCGTGGCGACCTGCGCGGCTGTGTAATTCTTCAGCACGACCTTTGGCACAGAACTCTTCAGGTAGACGCCAATCTTGTAACGAGCGAGCGACGCCTTTGCGCTGGCGCTACCTGAATGCTGACCGCTGAAGCCAGCCGACGCATCAACGCCGCACATCGCCTTGATCTGTGCTTGTCCGCCTGGATGCAATGCAATCCACTTGGTGAGGTTGTAAACGCTGGTACCGACAACACTCCAGCAATTGCTAGAAGTCTTATGTGTCGCAACCTGAGCGAGCGTGTACTTCTTCGCGACCACTACGGGTTTTGTCGTCTTCAGCAGACCAATCTTGTATGGCGCCAGTGCTGCCGCGGCGGCCTTGTCGCCATTGTGGCCTTCAAGGAAGTCCGCGGTGCCGTTACGGCCACACAGTTCAATGATTGCTTCGGATCCACCCGGATGCGCTGCGATCCACTTCGTCAGGTTGTAAACCTTGCCGCTGATGATGGTCCAGCAGTTGCTGCGGGTTTTGTGTGCCTTGACCTGGGTCAACGTGTAGTACTTCGTGGTGACCGCAGTCGCTTTGAAGTTACCAATCTTGTACGGCGCGAGTGAAGCCTTTGCGCTGGCACTTCCTGAATGCTGGCCGTTGAACGATGCAGTCGCGTTAAGGCCACACATCGCCTTGATCTGTGCCTGTCCACCCGGATGCAAAACAATCCACTGAGTCAGGTCGTAGACCGAAGTACCCACAATCGACCAGCAGTCAGCCGCAGTGTTGTGCGTCTTGACCTGAGCGAGCGTGTATTCCTTCGTCAGTGGAGGGAACACAGTCGTATCCAGCACACCGATCTGCAACGGGCTCAGCGCGGCAAGTGCCGCAGCACTATCTGCATGCTGACCGAGATAGAAAGACGTGCCATCCAGACCACACATCGCTGAAATAAACGCGATGCCACCTGGATGCGATGCAATGAATGGCGTGAGGTTGTAGACCTTGCCACTTACGATCGTCCAGCAGTCAGCCTGCTTGTTGTGTGCAGCGACCTGCGTCAGCGTGTACTTGGTTTCTGCCGGCACTGACGTGTCGAGCACGCCAATCTTGTAGCCACCGAGAATCGTGTTCGGGTTGGTGGCTGCACCGTGGTAGCCAACAAACGCTGCAGTGCCATCGACACCACACATCTCGGTGACGACAGCTGGACCGCCTGGATGAGCGTTTACCCATGCACTGAGGTTGTAGACGACGTCCTTCACGACCGACCAGCAGTCAGTCGCGAGGTTATGTGCTGCGACCTGAGACATCGTGTAGATCGTGTCGACCGGCGGTGGCGGCACGGTGCCATCGAGAACACCAATCTGGAACTGGCCCAGCACGGAGTTCGGGTTAACCGAGGCGCCGTGGTAACCGACGAACGAAGAGGTGCCGTCCTTGCCACACATTGCGATGATGAGTGCCGAGCCGCCAGGGTGCGAGTTGACCCACGTCGTCAGGTCGTAGACGTTGTCCTTGACGACAGACCAGCAATCAGCGCCGGTGCTGTGCGTCGCAACCTGCTGCATCGTGTACTTGGTTGTCACAGGTGGAGGAGTCGGATCGAAGATACCGATCTTGAATTGCTCAAGAATCGAAATCGGATTCGCATCACCCGTGTGGTAGCTCATGAATGACGCCGTGCCATCAATGCCACACATGCCGGTCACAACCGCTGCACCACCGGGGTGCACAGCAATCCAGCCAGTGAGGTCATAGACGCCACCGCTGACAGCTGACCAGCAGTCTGATGCCACAGAGTGCTCACGTACCTGTAGCACCGTGTAGACGGTCGTCGGGGTCGGAGGAGTGTTCGGGTCGAGGGCGCCGATGCGATACGTCGCCAGGGTGCGAGTCGGGCTGTTCTCACCTTGGTGTTGAGCTAAGAAACCGACCGTCGCATCCACACCACACATGCCGATGATGACGGCGGTGCCACCTTCGTGACGCGCAACGAACGCTGTGAGGTTGTAGACGCCACCACTGACGATCGTCCAACAGTCGCTGCGCTTGTTGTGCAGGTGGACCTCAGCTGCCGTGTAAATCGTTTCTGCTTGAGCAGGACTAGCGACGAGAGTCGAGGCCATCAGCGCCAGTGCTGACACCAGGCTCAGGAGCGCACGCTTAAGTAACGTCATTTCAGTACACCAATTTCGTATCCGGCAATAGTTTCATTTGCAGTCTGCGCGCCAGCGTGCTGCCCATTAAATGCAGCAGTGGAGTCATTGCCGCACATCTCTTCAACAACGGCTTCTCCGCCTGGATGCTGCGAAATCCACTCAGTGAGTTCGTAAACCCGACCATTAACAATCGACCAGCAATCGCTCTTCGAGGAGTGAGTAGAAACTTCGGCAGCAGTGAAGCTCGGACCTGATGCGGTCGTATCGAGAGTGCCGATTTCGTAGGCAGCGAGTTCAGTCGCGCCCACGTTGGCGGCGGTAGAAATGCCACCACAAATTACTGACGTATCAGCAGTGTTGGTAGCGAGCCACGGAGTGAGGTCGTAGACGACTGCGTCAATCGAAGTCCAGCAGTCGCTTTTAGATGCGTGTGCGCCGATCTCTTCAAGCGACAGCGCATAGGGATCATCGGTCGGAGTGCTGCTCGACGATGGAGCTGGCTGAGGATTAACGCGTCGCTCCCAGACTGCTGCTGCGCCGGAGTGGCCGACTATGGTCGTCCCGACGATAGCTGCGAACGCCAGAATGAACGAGACACCTGCCGCGATGTTGGTGAGCACACCCTGGTTCGCTATTGGCGTCGCTGACTCGTTGTCGGCGCGCGATGCCAAGTAGAACCAAGCTGCGGCGACGAGCGCGAGGCCGATGCCGACGTATGGCAAGAGTTCACCAAGCTCTGCATGCTCGCGTGGTTCGCCAACGCGCTTGGCGAGCTGCTCACCTGACTGCGAGGCAATGAATGCTGCTACGGCGCCTCCCAGCACGCCGAGAACCATCAAAATGCCAAAGCGCTTGCGGAAGCTCGGCAGCACAAGCGCCACCAACAGTCCGGTCGCAGCCAAAGGTAGAAGGACGACCGCGAAATGCGCGATCAGTGGATGCACAGGTAGGCCTGTGATGAGGTCGAATATTGACCCTGATGAGTCAGCGACCAGTGCCTGCAAGACACTCATGAATATCTCTCCCGACGAGATTGCATTGACCGATTTAGGACAATTTCTCGATAAACCTTGGAAATTGTGCTGAGCGGAGGCTAAGGAGCCGCGTCTGTGAGAAACCTGTGATGAGACAACCCCTCGCCATCTCTTAGACAAACCTGCGATATGTTCATTCAGCGTTAGGGCATTTCGACCTAACCAAATCGGAAACCACCTGAGGACATGTTGTGCATCAGCAACGGCTAGCCGCTAGCTCCAGCCCGTATTTGCGGCAGCATGCGCTAAATCCGGTCGATTGGTGGCCGTGGTGCGACGAGGCATTTGAAGAGGCCCGCCGTCGCGATGTGCCGGTGTTCCTTTCTGTTGGTTACGCGGCCTGCCACTGGTGCCATGTGATGGCACACGAGTCTTTCGAGGACACCACGACGGCAGCACTCCTTAATGACAACTTCGTCAGCATCAAGGTCGATCGCGAAGAGCGGCCCGACATCGACAACATCTACATGCAAGCAACGCTGGCGATGACAGGTCAGGGTGGCTGGCCGATGTCCGCTTTCCTTAATCACGACCGTCAGCCTTTTCATGCGGGCACATACTTCCCTCCGGAGCCGCGCCACGGGCACCCGTCGTTTGCTCAAGTGCTTGAAGCAGTCGTCGAGGCATGGCGAGTGCGCCGTGACGGTGTGGATTTGCATGCTGCGAGCCTCTCTGCGGCTATTGCCGAACGGTCCAATCTCGTAGTCCCTCGGTCCGCGGTGAATCCTGAAGTTTTCGAGCTTGCGGCAGCAGCAGCTCTCGGTGAGTTTGATGAGCTCAATGGAGGCTTCGGCAACGCACCGAAGTTTCCTCCTTCGCCATTCTTGCGGGCCGCGATCCTCTGCGCTGATGTGGCAGTTGCGCAGCCTTTGTTCGGTATGGGAGAGGTGACGCTGGAGCGCATGGCTCGCGGCGGTCTCTACGACCAACTCGGCGGTGGCTTCTCGCGCTACTGCGTCGATGCCGAATGGGTTGTGCCGCACTTTGAGAAGATGCTCTACGACAACGCCCAACTGCTCGAGGTCTACTCGCTGTGGTTTGCTCGAACTAACAACCCGCTCGCGCGCCGCATCGCTGCCGAGACATCAGAATTCATGATTCGCGAACTGCAGACTAACTCCGGCGGCTTCGCGTCGTCGCTCGATGCCGATTCAGAAGGCGTCGAAGGCAAGTTCTATGTCTGGTCACAAGAAGAGTTCCGCGAGACTTTCGGTGACGACGCGATGGCCGCTGCTGTCATGTTCAACGTGAGTAGCGATGGCACGTTTGAGCACGGGCTCTCTACCCTGCAGCTGCTTGTCGATCCCGAAGATGAAGCAGAGTTTGAGTCGTGGCGACAACGCTTGTTTGAGGCTCGCTCAAGCCGAGTTCGCCCAGAGCGCGATGACAAAGTCATCACGTCGTGGAATGGACTCGCGATTGCAGCGCTCGCGAAGGCAGGCGTAATCCTTGAACGTGAAGATTTAATCGCAGCTGCAACTGCGGCCGCCGACTTCATCCTGTCGCGACATCTCGATTCAGAGGGTCAGCTGCTGCGCGCGTCGCTTGATGGCGTCGTTAGTGATGCACATGCAGTTCTCGATGACTTCAGCCATCTGGCTTATGGGTTGCTCACACTTCATCAGGTCACGGGTCGCACGGATTTGTACCTCGCCAGCGAGCGTCTGCTCGAGTCGATC
>JBDLPZ010000076.1:0-9335 GCA_039800825.1 Actinomycetota bacterium | reverse complement strand
GCCCGCAGCAGCGTGTGCTTCCAACCTTCGGCAGCCGCCACGTCGCCGGCTCCGATGGCGCGGTTGATCAGCGCGGTCGCGGCCGAAGCTAGACCGATGCTGCCAGTGATGAAGATGCCCTCAAGCGTGTTGGAGATTTGAGATGCCGCGAGTGGCTCGTCACCGAGGCGCTGAGTGATGACGTTGTACGAAAAGATTCCGAGAGTCCAAACAAGTTCGGTAAAACCGAAAGGAATCGCGGTCACGAATACTGGGCGCAGTTCGTTGACGAAGTC
This sequence comes from Actinomycetota bacterium, assembly GCA_039800825.1. Classification (GTDB taxonomy): domain Bacteria; phylum Actinomycetota; class Actinomycetes; order S36-B12; family UBA5976; genus JAFMIT01. The sequence goes on along the minus strand of JBDLPZ010000076.1, from coordinate 9,060 downwards.
ATGCCACGATGACGGCGCTTCCCATTGGCCGACTTTGTATCCGAAGAACGTTTGATAATAGAGGATGCTTGCCTTGAGAACGGCGGTGATCAAGGTCGCCCAGCCAGCGCCCGCGACGCCGAGCGCAGGAATCGAACCCCATCCGTAGACGAGCACGTATGACAGTGCAGTGTTGAGCACCACTGCGACGGTAGTCGCATGGAGTGGCGCCTTTGCATGGTCGGTAGCGCGCATGACAGAGCTCAAGACTGACGAGACGATATTTGGCGCCAACGTCAGTGCAGTCAGCATCAGGTACGTGCTGCCCATCGAGGCGACGCCTACCGATGCGCCGGTTAAAGTCAGAATCTGGTGCGGGAAGAGCGCGAGCACTAGAGAAAGAACGCCACCGCCACTGACTGCGAAAATCAGCGCGTAAGTCACGAGATGGTTGACATCGTGGACACGCTTAGCGCCAAACGCACGAGCGACCAGCATCTGTACGGACAGGCCGAGAGCGCTCAGCGTGATGGTGAGGATGAAGGTCAAGCTGTTAGCGAAACCGACCGCCGCGATCGCTACGGCACCGAGTCCACCAACAATGATTTGGTTAACAAAGTTGAGGCCGAGCATCACGATGTATTCCAGGCTTACTGGAACCGCGATGCGCGCAATTTGCCTCTGGCGTGACTGGGTCACACGCGTCTCGCGACGACAATGCTGAATGGCTGCGTTGCTCCCCATGGGGTGGTGTGCACTCGCGTGTGCTCTGCAGTCACCGTGAACTTATCGCCGAGGAATTCAGTGAGCTCGGCACAGCTCCAACGCTTCACCGGCAGACCGCTGCAAGTCTCTGGTCCATCAGATGCAAACGTTGCCATGATGACCGCGCTACCACTGTAGGTGTTGCGCAGAAGAGCCGCGTGGTAGGCGACCTGGTCAGCGCTGTCGGTCAAGAAGTGAAAGACAGCACGGTCATGCCAGACGTCGACGGGTTCGGGCAGTTCCAGTTCAGTCGCTGACACTGGGAAGAAATAGGTCGCGGTGCTGACGTCGGACATCTGAGTCTTGAGCTCACTCAACGCTGATGCGGAAATGTCGTTGGCGAAGAGCGGCCCGAAGCCACGCTTTGCCATTGCGGCCAAGAAAACTGACGTGCCAGCGCCGATGTCAGCCACTGAGCCTGACGTGACTCCGCATTCATCGATGAGATCGAGCCACAGCTCAGATTCTTCTTGCCACCAGCTGACATCGTGGCCCTTGCCTTGGTGGATGTTGTCCCAGTACTCGCTGCCGGCCGTTGTCATGAGCCAAGCATTCACCACTAGAGGGTTGGGCGGTGCTGCCGGGTCCACTCAAACAGTGCGATTGCTCCAGCCGCAGAGGCGTTGATGCTGCGCACCGAGCCAAATTGGGTGATTTCCACGAGAGCTTCTGCGGCCGCGATGGCTTCTGTCGAAAGGCCGAGACCTTCGTTCCCGAACAGCAGCACACAGTCCTGGGGGAGAGCGCATCTATCGAGCGGTGTCGCACCCTTGACATTGTCGAAGGCGACCACAGTCAGGCCCGCCGCCAAGACAGCGCTCTTGAACGCATTCACGTCGGGGTGATGCACAATCTCGAGGTACTTGTCTGTCATCAATGCGCCGCGCTGGTTCCAGTGCTTGTTGCCGATGATGTGTACGGCGGCCACATTGAAAGCATTCGCAGTGCGGACCAGCGATCCGATGTTGAGGTCGTGTTGCCAGTTCTCGATGGCAACGTGCACGCTGCTGCGGCGAGCTGCCAGCCGCGCACGGATGGCATCGACGGTGAGGTATCTGAATTCGTCAACGATGTTGCGACGATCGCCATCGCGCAAGAGCTCGATGTCGAATTCGTCGCCGTTCGGCCACGGTTCTGGGTGTGGGCCGACGCCGGCGGATACATAGAACTCTCCAGGCTCGTGACTCCGCTCGCTGCTTCGCTCAGGTGGGTGACCCAAGTCTCCAGCCTGCGTCACTTATCTTTCGCTGCCTTTTTCAACGGCGACAAGATCGCGTTCACGACCGTAATGATGACCGACATTGCGATGCCCCACCAGATGCTGTCGATCGTGAGCGAGTCGTTGAGATTGTCGGTGATGAGAAGCATCGTCGCGTTGACCACGAGATTCCACAGACCGAAAGTGAGAATTGTGAACGGGAAGGTCAATAGCTTCGCCAGGCTGCCGAGAGTGGCGTTAATCAACCCGAAGACCAACGCAATCACGAGATAAGTGGTGATGCCGCCATCTACGACGACTCCTTCGAGGACTCGAGCAGAGAGCCAGATGGCCGCGGAGAGGATGGCCCAACGAACTAACAAACTTTTCATAACTACATCCTGCCATGCGGGTTGGCTACTGGCTTGCTCGCTCGATCCCGCGGACGGCTTCTCGGCGCGCCACTGCGGGGAGGTTCGGGTGTTCGGCCACAAACCGCTTGGCGGCGCGAAGATTGATGGCAGAGAGATCGCGCAGCGCCCAGCCGACGGCTTTCGCGATAAAGAAGCGGCGGTCATCGGCGACCGTCTCGAGATACTCAAGCAGCAGCGGTACATCGGTCTGCTTGCGCCGACCCCGCTGGTGCCCAATAGCCGCACGCTGAAGCCACATGTTGTCGCTCGTGAGCCAGGCACGCATCACCGGCTCGAGCTCTGAATGGCGCACGGTGAGTGGCGAGATGACGCCATTTCCGAGTGAATCCACTGTGTCCCACCACGGATCAGTGATTAGCCAGCGCTTGAAGTGTGTATCGATCCAATCGGCAGGAATCAGCTTTTCGAATTTGGCCAGAATGTCGCAGGCGGCGTAGCGAAACTCGCGTTCGGGAAGTTCGTATAAGCCGTCGATGAGCTGGCGAAGCTGGCCCGCATCGATGCCCTTAAGGTCGCGAATGATGGGCTTCAGAATCTCGCGACGCTCCGGCGTCTTGATCCCGAGGAACGGCGAGATGTCCTTCATGTAGCGCTGCATGTCTGGAGCAATAAACGAATCGGCTGCGAGATAGAACTCGTGCTGAATTCGGCTCAGTGCTTCACGGATCAGCGTCTGCATGACCCCATTGAACACCGCGTCAGTGACGGCTGGGCTGGCACCCGCGGCACGCAGGGATGGCGGTGCCGTCGTTGTGATACGCAGTCAGCGAAGCGAGCACTGACGCCCAGTCTGGAAACTCTGGCGAGTTGAACTTGATGTGGGTTCCCTCAAAGTGATCTTCGACTTCAGGACAACGATCATCGATTAAGAAATCGCCACGGCTGAGATGCTTGTGGCCGCTCAAGATGACGCGCTTGTAGAAGATGGAGCCTTCGTCAGAGCCGAAGTAGCGCTTGATCCACGATAGCTTGTCGCTCGGTGCAGAGACGTTGTTCCACGGTGACTTTGAGAGTACGTAGACATCGAAGTCTTGAGCGATGAGTTTGGCTGCCTCGATGGCGCCAGGCATCGGCTGCATCAGACTGAAGATGCCCTCGACGTCATCCCAGTCTTCGTCGCCGCGATCGAGCTCGCGACCTTGGGCCAGCACGGCGTCGATTCCCGATCGGAAATCGACGACCGTGCCATCCATGTCGAAATAGACGATTGGTTTTGTCATTTCATTTCCCCCGTAGTGAGAGTTGTTAGTGGCCAGCCGACGGTGCGCTGTCGTGACGACCGCGCAGTTCGTTGTTAGGAACCATGATTGCAAAGATGATTGAGAATGCAGTGATTGCCGCGCCGACACCGCACACGAGCGTGGTGGCGTCAGTGAAGCCATCGAGAATTGGACGCACCAAGATCTGGTTTGCGCTGGCGAGCCAGGAGGTGTCGTTGAAGGCATCGCCGCCAGCAGTCTGCAGAGACTGCAGCTTCTGAGCGGTTTCTGCGTTCGCTGGGTCCATCAAAGCCGCCTGGTACGCATCTGTCGCGAACGCAGTCTCGAAGCGAGCGCCAACCAGGTCGCCAAGGCGACCGAACAGCAGCGACAAGAACAGCGCGGTACCGAGAGTTGCGCCGAGCTGGCGGAACAACGTGACCGATGACGTAGCCACACCGATATCGCGAGGCGATACGGCGTTCTGAACTGCGAGAACGGTTGGCTGCATCAAGTTACCGAGACCGAAGCCGAAGAAGAACGACATGATTGCGATGATGCCGTAGCTGGTGACCGCGGTGATCTGCGTCATCCATGCGAGAGTGAGCGTCATCAAGATTGAGCCAGCGAGTGGGAACATCTTGTAGCGACCGATGCGGCTAATGGTCTGACCTGAGAAAACAGAGCCAGACATGATGCCCATCGTGAGTGGCAACAGCTGCAGGCCCGCCTTTGTTGGGTCAGCGCCGCCGACAATCTGAAGGTAGAGCGGAAGCACGGCGAGACCGCCGAACATGCCGATACCGGTTATGACGTTAATGACAGTAATAACCGAGAACGTCTTGTCCTTGAAGAGGCGAAGTGGAATCAGAGCCTCATCGCCCATGCGCTTTTCTGCGATGATGAACCAGATCAGACCAATCACGCCGAGTGCGTAGCAAACAAGTGAGTCGGTAGAGGTCCAACCCCATTCGCGGCCCTTCTCTGCAACGAGCAGCAGCGGGACGAGAGAAGTGGTGAGTGCAGCTGCACCTGAGAAGTCGAGACGGTGATCGACCTTGTGGAAGCCTGGGATGTGCAGCGTGCGATTGACGATGAACAACGCGATGATGCCGATTGGAACGTTAACGAAAAAGATCCAGCGCCAGCCGTCGAGACCGAGGATCGATGCCTGGCCTGAGAAGAATCCACCGATGACTGGGCCGAGGACGCTGCTCGTGCCGAACACGGCGATGAAGTACGCCTGGTACTTCGAACGCTCACGTGGCGGAACGATGTCGCCGATGATTGCGAGTGCAAGCGTGAACAAACCACCAGCACCAAGGCCCTGGATCGCGCGGAAAGCAGCTAGGGTGAACATCGTGTTCGCAAACGCGCTGAGAAGCGAGCCGCCGATGAAGAGTGAGATTGCCCAGATGAAGAGCGGCTTGCGACCGAAGATGTCGCTGAGCTTGCCGTAGAGCGGCGTGGTGATGGTCGACGTAATCAGGTAAGCCGTGGTGACCCACGCCTGCAGCGACAGACCATTGAGTTGGTCGCCGATCGTGCGGATGCTCGTGGCAACAATGGTCTGGTCGAGAGCGGCCAAGAACATACCCATCATCAAGCCAATCAAGATCGGGATGATCTCTTCATGCTTGAGGTAGGTGTTCGCCGGCGCCTCGTGGGTTTCGTTGGACATCTATTACTCCTGGTGTGGTGATTGTTGTTCGTCGCGCTGTAGCGCAGATTCAATGTCAGTGTTGAGTCGAGTGAGCAAACTGGCCAACTTGGCGATATCTGCTTCAGTCCACTGTTCAAAAACATCACGGTAGAAAGATTCTTTGGCGGTGCGGTGAGATTCGTAGAACTCGTTTCCTGCATCGGTGCAGCGCAAGAGGCTCGCTCGTCCATCGAGCGGATCGGCGAAACGTTCGACCAGACCAGCGTCGATGAGCTGGTGGACCTGGCGGGTCACGATGGATGGATCGAGGTCGGCGGCGTGGCCGATGTCAGAGGCGCGGCTGGCTTCGCCCGTCACAATCATCTTGACGATGACGAAACCGTTGTGGTCGATGCCGGTGTAGCTCTTGCCGCGGTTGCGGGCTCGCTGTGAGAGGCGGATAAGCCGAGCAAAGCCAGCAGCGACTGCCTGCACGTCTTTGCTAACCATTGTTCTCCGTACCTTCGAATTAGTTGATGCCATCAACTAATTGAGGTAGTCAACCAATTATCCGAGTTATCCGCAAATCCGGCGGATAGATTCAGGGGATGAGCGCATTCCTGATTCTGCATGGTCTTGAGAACCGACGTTGGCCAGGTCACTGGCAGCGGCATCTCGCGACTGAGTTGCGCAAGGCGGGCCATACGGTCGTCTATCCGCAGTTCCCCAACGAAGCCGCCCCGCTGCAGGCTGAGTGGACTGATGTCCTCAACACGGAGTTCGAGTTGCTCGCAGAGTCCGGCGTCGAATCAGTCACCGTGATCGGCCACTCGCTGAACGGGCTCAACATCCTGGCGTATCTATCAGGCCATGAGCCGGCAGTAGGCATTGAGCGGCTCTTGGTAGTCGCGCCCGCCGACCCCGATTCAGTCGCGCCATATTGCGACTTCGCTCTCGATCCATCTGATGAGAGTGTCAAAGCGGGTATCGCTCGCAGCGTCGATTCATTCACGCTGATCGCAAGTGAGAAAGATGAGTGGTTGCCACGCGGAATTGTTGAAACCTACGCGCGACCGCTCGGAGTCGAAGCAGTGATTTTTGAAGGTGCTGGGCACATCGCAATGGGCGACGGTTTTGGTCGCTGGGCTGGCGTCATCGATTGGTGTCTCGACGCAGGCGCATCACTTACTCGACGCTAGCCACGATCCGGCGAGCACCAACGGGAAACCAACGAGCAACCCAGCTGTGATTGGCTCGGCGAGCAAGATCACGCCGAGCACTACAGCGACAGCTGGATTGATGTACGTCACGAGTGTCGCGCGGATTGGACCGACTTCGTCGATGAGCGCAAAGAACACGAGAAACGCAGTGACGGTGCAGACAAGCGACAAGACCACAATCGACGTCAATGCGCGAGCGCTTGGCAATTCGGCCGGTGCGTTTGCAATCGCAAGTGGGATGTAGAGCAAAGTCACAATGCCAAGCGACATCGCGATGAGTGACGCAGAGTCCGCGCGATTCAGCGCAGTGCTGATGACGGCAGGGCCGAGTGCATAGCCGAAGGCAGAAGCAAGAACCATGATGACGGCACCAGTCGAGATGTGTAGGTCATCGGGATTGAGTCCGACGAGACAGCCGACACCAACGATGCCGATGAACAGACCTACTAGTTGTTTGCGATTCATATGCGTCGCATGACCGCGGAAGCGAGCAATCATGATTCCAAACAGTGGCACCGTCGCGAGAAGCAAACCTGTGAGACCGCTGCTGATTTCTCGCTCAGCCGCGGTGATCCACCACCAGGGGAAAAGCATTTCGACGCAGGCGAAAAGCGCGGCCACTTTCCAAAATTGCAGGTTCTCGCGCAGCTTGCCACGGTAGGCCGACCACGCCAACAAGATCAATGAAGACGGCAGCGTGCGAGCAATCACGATGATGCTCGGATCGAGCTCGGCTACCGCGTACTTGATGAACAGATATGGCAGGCCCCAGATGATCGAGAGTGAGACGAAAAGAATGAGGCCGCGACGTGTCATCGCGCGAACTTAGCAGCGAGTCTGTGAGAGGGCTGTGAGTATGAGTCGAGCCCCTCAAAAACCTGCGATAATTGCCGTCTTCCCCCAATAAATCGGAGTGCACGTGATCCGAAGAATCGCTACCGCTGGAGCGCTAGTACCCGGCGTACTAGTACCGGGCTTGCTAGTACTTGGGCTGCTGTTGGCATCCACCGCAGCGCCGGCTAGCGCATTGCCAACTCGCCAAAAAGTTGTGGCACGAGTCAATGGCACCTCCTCACATACCAAGATTCAGTTGGGCAAGACTTTTATTCTGAGTGGCAAGGTCACGCCGCCGCTGGCGGGAGTTGTTCTTAAGAAGCAGCGCTACCAAGGCGGCAAGTGGGTGAGCTTCGGCTCGTCGGTTCGCACGTCGAAGAATGGCTCGTGGGAGATGCGCATCAAGGCGCCATCGACTCCGACCACAATGAAGGTCCGAGTCATCGCGCCGAAGTTTCCGCGTAGCGCGCCGCTGAAGAAAGTCGTTGCTGTCGTTGCTCCCGATCCTGATCCGAGCGCAACTTTCGCTCCTGTCGTCGGCGACCAGACTGCAGGCACTCTCATCATGGTCTCTGGCACGCATGCTTACCCCGGCACGGGAATGCAGCTGTCGATCCAACGCTTGATTGATACGGCGTGGGTTGACATGCCGCTCAACGACTTCACGCTGAGCCGTAGTTCATGGAAAGCGCGTATTCATTTGCCTGCGGAGCCAGGCGTGTATTCGTACACAGCGACGATCAAGAGCTCTCGCGGTGCGGCGGTTTCGGCACCGATGGCTATTAATGTCATTGCGCCACAACCTAACTTCATCGATGCGCTTGGCCCAGGCAATCCTTCGCGCATCTGGGGAATGGATGTTGCGCGATGGCAACACGTGACCGGTGACCCGGCGAAGAACGAAGGCCTGCCCATCGATTGGAAGGCTGCCTACGACCGCGGTATTCGCTTTGCGTTTATTAAGGCTTCGGATGGCACGCCGTTGACTGATGCGCGCGCCCGCAAGTGGGCAATCGACGATCATGCTCAAGCGCAGGCGGCAGGTATTTACACAGGCCTGTACCACTACCCGGCGATGCCTGACGTGAGCGGTCCTGCGAACAATCCAGCGATTTTGATTGCTGATGCGAGAGCAGAAGCAATTCAGGCCGCGGCACGTCTCGCTGAAATGGGCGGTTACACCGCTCTTGACCTGCCATACGTTCTCGATTTTGAATCCGACGCAATCGCCGGCAGCGGTATCTCTGATGTTTCAAACAGTGCGTCAGTCACTTTGTGGACTAAGACGTGGCTGCTTGAAATGAAAGCCCGCACTGGCCGCATGCCGATTCTCTACTCTGGTCCCGCTTTTCTCGGTGCGCAGCTCAATAGCAGCGATCCTTTCTGGCAAGGCATCACGTTGTGGATTGCGCGCTATACCTGCGCAACTAATCCGCAGACTGGCAAGTGCGAGCAGATCACCCACGCGGCCGCGGTACAGCGTTTGAACAATGGATCTACCCCTGGCAATTACTCGACCCCTTGGTCGACAGCGACGGGTATGAACTGGACGTTTTGGCAGTATTCGAGCCGCGGTGTTGGATCTGAGTTCGGCATTAAAAATGGTGCTGCCGTCGATATGAATGTGTTTGCGGGAACCACTGAGCAGTTCTTGGCATTTACGCAGGGCAGTTGGGGTCCGTCGGTGGGTGACTATCTCGCAACCTCATCGGCAATCAATCTCACGACGACGTACGACATCGCCGAACCTGATTCGCCGGTCGTTCTAGCGGTCACCGCTACTCGTGCA
>JBDLPZ010000075.1:0-3675 GCA_039800825.1 Actinomycetota bacterium | reverse complement strand
CGAGCAATTGTTCATCAACCTGTGCAGCGAATACGAGATTCCGATCGCCGCGTTGCAAGACCATCGCCGAGACTCAGAGGGTCGAAGCCGCTACATCGATGCGGTAGTCGAGTATGAAGGCAGGCGAGTGCTCGTGGAGATTGATGGGCAAGGCCATCTAGACGCCGAGGTGCAACTCGACGATGCGTTCAGAGCCAACGATGTGACGCGTGCAGACGAGGTATTGATTCGCATTCCTGGCATCGCGCTGTTCACTGACAGCCAGCGTTTCATGCTTCAACTTCGCGAGAAGCTGGGGATGCCGCCGTGGCGGCCTAGGCTCGAGCCATGAAATCGACTGCAGTCATCACTGGCGCCACCGCGGGCATTGGCCGCGTATTCGCAGACCTCTTGGCCCGCGAAGGTCATGACCTCGTGCTCGTCGCGCGCAACGAAGAGCGCCTCCAACAGGTCGCACAAGAAATCTCGGCCGCAACTGGCGTGCAGTGCGAAGTTCTGGCCGCCGACCTCAGCGACCGTGCCCAACTCGCGAGAGTCGAAGAACGCGTCTCGCAGTCAGACGTAGAAGTTCTCATTAACAACGCTGGCTTCGGACTCAATCAAAAGTTCAGTAGTGGGGACCGTGAACGCGAGCAGTACATGCTCGACGTTCTCGTCACCGCGGTGCTGCGACTGACGCACGCCGCGCTCACACCGATGAGGGCTCGCAACACAGGCAGCGTCGTCATCGTGTCATCAGTCGCGTCATTCATCGCGGGCGGCACGTACAGCGCCGCGAAGGCCTGGACCACTGTGTTCGCGGAGTCACTCGCAATCGAACTGCGCCACACAGCCATCAAAGTCACTGCGCTTTGCCCAGGCTTCACGCACACTGAATTTCATGAGCGCGCTGGCATCAACAAGCGCGTCATCCCTGACTTCATGTGGCTCGATGCCACCGCCATGGTGACGGCTGGATGGCGTGATCATCAGCGCGGCAAAGTTGTCTCAGTCCCAGGCTGGCAATACAAGACTCTCATCGCATTCACGCGCGTACTCCCACGCAAGACCGTGATGCGTTTTAACAACGGTGTTCGCGGCCGCAATAAGTAGCGTTTAAGGATTCGTCGCGATGATGGCGGCCGCAACAGCCGCCACCAATCCGACCGCCGAAGATTGCACCTGACTCCAGCCACGCAGTCGCGCGCCGTTCGACACCTCAGCGAGCAGCAGGGGATTGGTCTTTATCAGCGTGACTGGCGCATCGGGCCAGTCGACAAACTGCCCGGTCGGTACGGCGTCGACGCACACGTACGAAAGCACGGGGCGTCGGGCAGCCCGCTGCGCGAACGCCAGCGCGGGCAGTCGATTCGCCGCTGCGCCTACTGCCACAAGGTGCACGCCTTCGAACGCTGCACCCGAGCGCGCAATTCCCAGCGCGACCGCGGCAATCCATTGATTCTCGGCAAGCTCAGATCCAACACTGCCGACACCGACGACGTCGTTGGGCACGACGTCGGAAAGCTCCGTGACGAGCTCGAGGATGGACTCATCGTCGAGCCGAGGCAACACAATCACGCGGGGCGAGTTCACACCCGAATCCTGCCATCCGCGCGTACGAGGCAATCGGCCCGGCAATTAGGCTTCGCGCCATGTCTGAATCACGCGCTGCCCTCCGCCAAGAAATCCTCGACAAGGCCGTCGTCCACGGCAAGGTAATTCTTTCGTCAGGCAAGGAAGCCGACTACTACGTCGACCTCCGTCGCGTGACGCTTGATTCGGTAGCGGCACCGCTTGTCGGCGATGTCATGATCGACCTCACCGCGGAGTTCGAATTCGACGCTGTTGGTGGTCTCACGCTCGGTGCGGACCCAGTCGCGACTGCGATGCTCCACGCAGCGAGCCGCCGCGGCCGCAAGCTCGACGCATTCGTCGTGCGCAAGGCAGAGAAGGCGCACGGTTTGCAGCGCCGCATTGAAGGTCCAGATGTTGCTGGCCGCAAGGTTCTCGCTGTCGAAGACACCTCGACCACTGGTGGCTCGGTCATGACCGCGGTCGAAGCGCTGCGTGAAGCCGGCGCCGAAGTTGTCGCGGTTGCAGTGATTGTCGATCGTGGCGCTGGCGCGCTCATCGAAGAGGCTGGATTGCCATACCTCGCCGCGTACTCGCTCAGCGATCTAGGTCTTTAGGCGACGACGACGAACTTCCTCGGAAGGCTTGTACCCATCTCATTGGTCGCAGTCGCTGCGCACGCATAAGTCTTGCCGCGCAACAGATTGGGCACCGTGAAACTTGAAGTCAGGCTGGCGCGAACAACCTTTGATTTTCCGCTGACGCACGTGACTGTGTAGCGAGTAATCACCGCGCGATTTGAGTTCGCGTAGAGCGACAGCGAAATGCGAGCAATCGTTTTAGTCAGAATCTTCTTCGTGACTTTGCCGAGAATCTTGACGTTGCTTGGTCGAACCGGCTGCACCTGCGCGAGAATCAATTTTGAGTCAAACGACGTGCGACCAGTGAATGGCTCTGCGTGCACTTTGTAGTACGACTTGGGATTGAGGCCGGTGACGGTGCAGGTCGCGACACCAGTCACTGGGTCTGGTTCTGCCACGCAGCTGCCTGATGTGTTCACGCCATCCACTACATAGAAGGTCCAACCGCCAAGGTTGTAATCCCAGCGCTTTGCGGTGATGGTGAAACTCGTCGGCGTCGTCACAACTGTAGGAGTCGGAGCTTGGTACATCTCGAGTAATGCACGCGCACGCGATGCGTTTGCGTAGATGCTCGGCTCGTCGAGAGCGCACGACTGAGATCCGACAATCGGACCCCACGACGTGACACCGACGACGGTTTCGATTCCGTCGACAGTCGTGATGAGCGGCCCACCAGAGTCGCCAAGACACGTATCCGTCACTTCGCCGTTGTTGGTGACGCCAATTGCGCACAACATGTACCTTGCATCGAAGTACGCCGCGTCGGTTGCGTTGAGACCATGGAAGTCGAGCGACTTAAGCCCGTCCGGAGAACTGACACTGAACGTTGAGTCTGGGTTTGAGCACTGCGCATCGCCAACAGAGGTGACGACCGTCTTGATGAGTGCATCGATGTAGGTGCCACGCGCTTGCGGGCTGAGGTCTCCCCAACCGGCGGTGCGCAGCTGAGTCGGTACCGCTTTAGCGGCTGCGACGTCAGCAGCAGTCGCGAGAGAGATTGGCGCAGTGCCAGGAATCGTCGCATCAATCTGCAAAATAGCGACGTCGTCGACTGAACTGTCACCGTTCGAAGTCAGAAGCGAGAACAAGTACTCGCCGCTTGGATCAATACGCAAGACGTGCGCGACCTGAGCGCCCTTCATCTGATCGAGGCCCGTCACACCGCCACCGACAACGAGCTCCGCCGGCATATTGATGCGCGGCATCATCGTGGTCTTCGGGTATTCGACGACGCAGTGTGCTGCAGTGAGAACTAGTCGTGGCCCGATCAGAACACCGGCGCAGAAACTCGCGTTTGTGAAGGAGCCTTCGTTGGCATAAATCGCACTGTCAGCAATGGCGACGATGCTCGGGAAATCACCGGGCTGCGCATAGTCGCCCATGATGACGGCTTGGGCTGGCGCGACGAATGAGAACGAAACGACCGCAGCAACTACGGCCGTAAATCGACGAGCACCCCGAGTGAAAATCATTTACACCATCT
>JBDLPZ010000074.1:0-4821 GCA_039800825.1 Actinomycetota bacterium | reverse complement strand
TAACGGTACGCAAACGACAACGCCTGTCGGGTTGAGTGAGGTTTAGCTGTATTCCTGCTCGGTCGCAGCCATTGGCTGGTCTGGAGTGGTCTTTTGGACCTGGAGCAAGAACTCGAAGTTGGTTTTCGTTTCCTTGAGCTTGTTGAGCAGGAGTTCGATCGCCTGCTGATTGTCGAGTGCATGGAGCACGCGGCGTAGCTTCCAGACGACCTTGAGTTCGTCAGCAGCGAGCAAGATTTCTTCGCGGCGAGTGCCTGAAGATTCGACATCGACTGCAGGGAAGATGCGGCGGTCGGCGATGCGACGATCGAGCTTGAGCTCCATGTTGCCGGTGCCCTTGAACTCTTCGAAGATGACTTCGTCCATGCGCGAGCCGGTCTCAACGAGAGCGGTTGCGAGGATGGTAAGTGAGCCGCCGTTTTCGATGTTGCGAGCTGCACCGAAGAACTTCTTCGGCGGGTAGAGAGCTGCCGAGTCGACACCACCCGAGAGGATGCGGCCCGATGGAGGCGCCGACAAGTTATATGCGCGACCGAGGCGGGTCATTGAGTCGAGCAAGACAACAACGTCATGGCCCATTTCGACGAGACGCTTTGCGCGCTCGATGGCGAGTTCAGCTGCGACGGTGTGATCTTCAGCTGGGCGATCGAAGGTCGAAGCAATGACTTCGCCCTTGACGGTGCGCTGCATGTCGGTGACTTCTTCAGGACGTTCGTCGACGAGGACAACCATGAGGTGAACCTCTGGGTTGTTCGTGACGATTGCGTTAGCAATCTGCTGCAAGACAATGGTCTTACCAGCCTTTGGAGGCGACACGATGAGACCGCGCTGGCCCTTACCAATCGGCGCGACCAAGTCGATGACGCGAGTGGTGAGGTTGTTTGGAGTGGTCTCGAGGCGCAAGCGCTCCTGAGGGTAAAGAGGCGTGAGCTTGTTGAAGTCGACGCGGTTCTTGGCGGTCTCTGGGTCCTGGCCGTTGACGGTGTCGACGCGAACGAGTGGATTGAACTTCTGACGGTTCTTGCCACCTTCTTGTTGCTCGCCTTCCTTCGGCTGGCGGACAAGGCCAGTGACCTGGTCGCCCTTGCGCAGGCCGTGCTTCTTGACCATGCCGAGTGAGACGTAAACGTCGTTCGGCGATGGGAGGTAGCCGGTGGTGCGGACGAAGGCGTAGCTGTCCATGATGTCGAGGATGCCCGCGACTGGGAGGACTACGTCGTCTTCAGAGATTTCTTCAGAGTTGCGGCGGTCGCGGCGCTCGAAGCGATCGCGTCCACGGCGGCGTCCACGGCGGTCATCCCATTCGCGGTCGCCACGGCCTTCGCCGTCGTTGTTGCCGTTGTTTGAGACGTTTGAGTCGCCGGCGTCACCGTCGGTGCGCTCCGAACGCTCGCCACGCTCTGGGCGGTCGGTGCGCTCTGGGCGATCGCCGCGGTTGTTGCGGTCACGATTGCGATTGCGGTCACGGCGGTCATTGCGATCTCCGCGGTCCTGGCGCTCGCCCTGCTCGCCGGCTTCGGCGGCTGGCTTGTCAGATGAGGTCTCTGCGTTGGTGTGTGCGTTGTCGGCAGAAGCTTCAGTGCGCTGCTGTCGAGGTGCACGCTCTTCGCGAGGTGCGCGCTCTTCGCGGGCTGGCTTCGAGCCACCCTTGGCAGCTGAGATGGCGGCGACGAGGTCGCCCTTCTTCATGGTCGAGGCGCCAGCGATGCCAAGGGCGGCGGCAGCCTTCTTCAGTTCGGGCAGCTTCAGATCGCTTAGCCCGGTAGTGGTTTCGCTCACGCGATTGAACCTTCCAGAATGGATATTTGAGATTCCCAGGGATGTAAGAACGTGTGCGGCAGAAAGCCAGACTCCCGAATGGGTAGGGCAACCATAGCAAATCGGGCGGGCGAAGCAATGGTGGGTGGCCTGGAGACTGCCTAGGCCCGGTCTAGTTACGGTTTTGTCAGGTCTTGTCCCAAATGGGGCGATGGCGGTGCTTTGGGCTCAAAACAGGCGTACCGTGAGGGAATCGGGGTTCAAAGGAGTTCGTCATGTCTGAAGAAAAGAACAAAACCGTCCCATTTCTCGTGACGATTATCGTCATTTTGGTGGGTCTGTTGGCCTTCATTCTTGGCCGCGCATCGACTGGCTACGGCTGGTTTGGGCATGACGGCAACATGATGAACGGCCAGATGGGCGTGCAGGACGATTTTGATCACCAGCGCCGAGCTGATGATCGACACCAAATGGGCGGCATGATGCGTGGCGCTGGTTCGGGCGCCCTGTCGGGTGCCGATGTGATGTTCTTGCAGATGATGATTCCGCATCACCAGCAGGCAGTCGACATGTCTGACCTCGCGATTAAGACTTCGAAGAACGCGTCGCTGTTGAAGATTGCGAATGCGATCAAGACTGCACAGACTTCTGAGATCGCCGAAATGCACAAGTGGCTCGCCGAGAATGGCGCCAGCGAAGACGTCGCGCTCCCACCGCATCACATGCACAACATGGGCATGGGCGGAATGCTGAGTGACACAGAGATGTCTGCACTCGCTGCTGCGACTGGTGCAGAGTTTGATCGCTTGTGGCTCGAAGGCATGATCGCGCATCACGAGGGCGCGTTGCATATGGTCATGATGATTGACGACTCACAGAACGCAGAGATGGCTGCTTTTGCAGATCGCATCACTACGGCACAAACCGCAGAGATCACGCAAATGAAGGCACTGCTTTAAGCGCTTCGACTTTTCGCTAATGGCGTGAGATCGGCTCAAGCGCGCGAATGATGTCGCTCGTCGTGAACGGGTAGTTGAGCTGCACCGATCTCAGGCCGATGTTGAGCGTGATGCTGGTCGCGGTGAGTTTTGATTTGCGAATCCAGACCATGCCGGCGATGTCGAGCTGGTCGGTAATCGCAAGACCTAAGTAGCGCGCGTCATCGACGCCGAAATGAATCAATAGTTGATTCAAGTTGTTGAATGCCCCAGACATTCGAATCCCCCCCAAAGATTGAATGGGAGAAGCGTACGCAGACTTATGTCATTTGGACGTGGTCAATCGTCCGCACAGATTGGGAGGAAAGTGTCGCGGTCACCTACCGCATAGGGCGTTTTCACGTACCGGATAGGGCAATTAGGCGTACCGCAAAGGGTTAGGCGGTCATTGGGACGACGTGGGCGCCTTGTTTGGCGACACCGACGGCGTGAGTTTCGAACTTTTCGCCCGCAATCTGAGCGATTTCGTACGAAACGTTGCTGGTTGCGAGGACGAGCACCGTCGAGCCTGCACCGGAGATGACTGCGGCATGACCAGCATCGCGCAGTTTCTGCACGAGCGCCCAGGACTGCTTCATCGCAGATGAACGCTGTTCCTGATGCAGCTTGTCTTCAGTCGCCACCATTAAGAGATCAGGGTTTTCGCACAGCGCAGCGGTCAAGAGAGCTGCGCGGCCGGCGTTGAACGATGCGTCTGCGTGAGTCACTGTTTCAGGGAGCAAGCCGCGGGCTTTCTTGGTCGCGACAGCGCCGGCAGGAATACAGACGATTGGGAAGATCGAGCGATCAATATCCAGACGTACAGCGTGCGCGTCGGCGCCACTCCCCCATGCGAGGGTGAAGCCACCGAGCAACGTCGCGGCGACGTTGTCTGGATGGCCTTCGAGTTCTGATGCGAGCGACAGCGCAGCGTCATCCGGCAAGAGATTTTCGCCGCCGACGACGAGTGCGCGGGCAAGGACGATGCCGCCGACGATTGCGGCTGAAGATGAACCCATACCGCGGCCGTGTGGGATGGTGTTGTTGGTGAGAATCGAAAGACCCGCTGGCTTTTCGCCCATGCGCTCGAACGCAGCCATCATCGCTTTAGCAACAAGATGCTTGCCATCGCGTGGAAGGTCGTCTGCACCTTCGCCGACCATGTCGACTTCGATGCCAGGATCATCGCTGACCTGCGCAACCATGTCGTCGTACCAATCGAGAGCCAAGCCAGCCGCATCAAATGCAGGACCGAGATTGGCAGCTGATGCGGGTACGCGCACGCGCATTGCTGAGGCCTTGAACGTCAGAACTGGCAAAGAAGTACGACGTGCCATTAGCGCAATCCAATCGCTTGTGCCGCTGCAGTGACATCGACTGGAATCACAATCGGATCAGCTGCAGATTCAAGAGCCCATTGTGGGTCTTTGAGGCCGTTGCCCGTGACAGTACACACGATCTTTTGACCAGCATCAACCTTGCCGGCGGCATGCATCTTGAGGAGGCCAGCCACTGAGGCCGCAGATGCTGGCTCGACGAACACGGCTTCGCGCGAGGCAAGGTAGTGATACGCCGCGAGAATTTCTTGGTCGCTCACCATGTCGATAGCGCCCCCTGATTCGTCGCGAGCAGCGATCGCGTATTCCCACGAAGCTGGATTGCCGATGCGAATCGCAGTCGCGATGGTCTCTGGCTTTTCGACAACGTGACCGCGAACAATCGGAGCAGCACCCTCGGCCTGGAATCCCCACATGCGAGGCGTCTTGGTCGCGATGCCATCGGCAGCGTATTCCTTAAAGCCCTTCCAGTACGCGGTGATGTTGCCGGCGTTGCCGACAGGCAGGCAGTGAATGTCTGGTGCATCGCCAAGAGCGTCGACGATTTCAAACGATGCTGTCTTCTGACCTTCGATGCGATCTGGGTTGACCGAGTTCACGAGCGCGATTGGGTATTCCTCGGCCATATCGCGCGCGAGGGTTAGGCAGTCATCGAAGTTGCCTTCGACCTGCAAGAGCTTCGAGCCCATGACGATGGCCTGAGCGAGCTTGCCCATCGCGATCTTGCCCTGTGGCACGAGCACGACTGC
>JBDLPZ010000073.1:0-15287 GCA_039800825.1 Actinomycetota bacterium | reverse complement strand
CAAACGCGCCATGCATCACGTGCAGGTTCGCGATCGAGAATCGCCCAACCACAGTTGACCATCACGCGAAAAGCGCCGAGATGTTCGTGTGGCAAGCCGAGCAAATGTGCGACTGTGTCACGAGCAGCGCCACCGTGCGTCGCGAACACAACAGTGCCTGAAGTCATGCCTTCGATGTGTTCGTGAATCGCCTGCGCGACGCGATGAGCCACTGCCGGACGAGACTCACCGGTGATGCCAGCTGGACGCGTCATGTCACGCTGCCAGATTGCCAACTCGTCTGCGTAGTCGCGACGAATGTCGTCTTGAGTCAGACCTTCCCAGAGACCACCGTTGGTTTCGCGCAAACGCTCATCCGTGATGAGCGGTGCGCCAGTGGCATCGGCCAGGAACTGGGCAGTGCGATGTGCACGCATCAGGTCCGAGGCAACAATCAAGCTCGGCTTGTATTCAGCCAAACGTTGTGCGGCCGCAGCTGCCTGTTCGAGACCAACTTCATCAAGCGGAATATCGCTTTGGCCTTGCCAGCGATACTGCACATTCCATTCGGTGCGACCATGTCGCCACAGAATGACGCGTGGATGGGTCACTCTGCAGAAGCCTCTTCTGGAGCTGGTGGGATTTCAAGCTCAGGGCAGTCTTTCCAGAGACGCTCAAGGTCGTAGTAGGCGCGCTCTTCGACATGCTGCACGTGAACGACGATGTCGTTGTAGTCGAGCAGAATCCAACGGCCACCTTGCTCACCTTCGCGGCGCAGTGGGTCGACGTCAATCTTGTCGAGGGCCGCTTCGACCGCGTCGATGACAGCGCGAGTCTGGCGATCGTTCGACGCAGATGCGAGAACGAAGATATCGGTCAGGCCAAGGCGATCACTGACGTCGATGAGGCGGACGTCGGTCGCGAGCTTGTCCTGTGCTGCCCAAGCAGCGCGGTAAGCCCAGTCGAGAGCCTGTGGGGATGGAGACACAATCAATTCCTTAAAGATTAGGGCGTAATTCTCTCACGGACTCCAGCCTCGATGAGTTGCGTGCGGGCTGCCGTGAGGAGATATGAGTACTTCTGGCCGTTATAGGTCGCGAGAATCGTGGGAAGCGTGGCCACATCTGGGTCGGAGACCGCCCTGAGCTGCTGCAGCTTCTCGATGAACGCGATGAGTTCTGGCTGGGTCATGCTGGAGCGAGAGGCGGACCCAATGGCCGGCAGGACCGTCGGCAAAGTGGCGGCATCGAGTCGACTCATGAGACTGGAGATAACGGCATCGAAACGTTCGTAGCGCTTGGTGTCAGCTCGCAGCGCTGGGTCGAGGGCGTAGACCGATGCGTAGGTGCCAGAGAGTTTGTACGCCACTCCCCCGAGCAGATTGAGGTCTGGCGCGTTTGTGGGGGCAATCTTGAGATCTCGCTCGGGCGTAATGATCACGCCGTCGGCTGCCTCAACAAACGCAGAGAGTCCGAGTCGATCCACTTGCCAAACCTCGTCGAAGTCGACGTTGAGCAGCGCTTCGAGCGCAGCAGAGGTCTGATCAAGGTTCAGCGCCTTCGCCGTCGACTCGACGGTCTGCACGGTGACGCCGTTAGAAACGACCGCCTGCGCAGGAACGATGAACCACTGCCGACCGTTGTCAGCGATCACGATCGTTAGCCAGCCGGCCTTGTCGCTGTCTCGCACCTGCAGCAGCACGCTATCTGGCATGGTGAAGTTGAGATTGGGTTTGACGGTATTCGCGTTGAAGGTAGCGACCGTGCCGACCGCGGCCGTGACGACGAGCAAGCCAGCAATCCACAGCGAACGTCTCAACCACTGATTTGGTGCGAGCGCGACGTTCACGAGTACAGCCTCGACGTGATGATGAACTCGGCGACTGCTCGCGGAACCATCGCGCATAGTTCTTCAGTCGTTGCTCCTGCGCGCACAGCATCGCGAATCGCGGTCGATGAGACGTCTGGGGTCTCGCCTTCGACCAACTGAAAACTCAAACCTGAAGGCACGCTGACGTTGTGGCGCGGACGAGTAAGAATTGCGAAATGCGCCGATGCTTTGAGTTCGTTTGCATGCTTCCACGAATCGATGCCGTTAGCGGCGTCCGCGCCGACGATGAACCAAATCTCTGCATCCGGCCACTGCTTCTGAAGATCGCGCAAGGTATCGACCGTGTACGTCGGTCCCCCGCGCTCGAGATCCACAGCACTCATTTGCCAATCGTTATGTGTCTCGATTGCAAGCGCTGTGAGGTGCGCGCGGATGTCAGCAGATGCGACTGCTTCCTTTTGCCATGGCATGGCAGGAACAAACAAAATCAGATCAAGTGCAAGCTGCGACTGAGTGAACTCAGCGATAGCGAGATGGCCCAAGTGCGGCGGATCAAACGTGCCGCCGAGGACCCCAATGCGCATTACTTGTTTGGGTTAAAGCGGCTGACGACGTACAACAGGGTCATCAGGATGCCGAGACCTGCAAGGCCGTACATCCATGGCTCACCAGGAATGGTGTTGACAGCTTCAGCGGCTTCGGCGTTGGCAAGTAGTGCAGACAACATTGAATCTCCTCAAATGACTAGCGAAAGTCTATGACCGAATCTGACCAGACCCGGTGACGACGTACTTGTAAGACGTCAGTTCTTGAAGGCCCATAGGTCCGCGGGCATGAAGCTTCTGGGTCGAAATGCCGATTTCGGCACCAAATCCGAATTCGCCACCGTCGGTGAATCGCGTCGACGCATTGACCATCACGGCAGCCGAATCGATGGCCGCAACGAAACGCTGCGCTGCGCTGGTGTTCTCGGTGACGATGGCCTCAGTGTGGCCGGTCGACCAGCGCGAAATATGCGAGATGGCATCTTCGATCGAGTCGACAATGCCTGCAGCGATGTCGAGTGAGTAGTACTCCGCTGCCCAGTCTTCGTCGGTTGCGTCGACGTGTGCGATGCCCGCAGCTTCGCAGTACGCATTAAAGGCAAGGCTGCCGTGCACGGTGACGCCTTTGGCCTTGTACTCGGCGAGTAGACGCGGCAAGAACGTCGGTGCGATGTCGGCGTGAACCAGCAGCGTCTCGGCCGTATTGCAGACAGACACGCGCTGCGTTTTAGCGTTGACGGCGATAGCGACTGCCTTGTCAATGTCAGCGTCGGCATCGACGTAGACATGGCAATTGCCGACGCCAGTCTCAATCACGGGAACGGTCGAGCCGTTGACGACAGAGTTGATGAGTCCGGCGCCGCCGCGAGGAATGATGACATCGACGAGACCACGAGCAGTCATCACTACGTTGACGGACTCGTGCGACGTGCCCGGCACAAGAACGATGGCATCCGCCGGCACATCAGTGGCCGCCAGCGCAGCGCGCATGACTCGAGTGAGTTCAACATTGGTGTTGAACGCTGATGATGAGCCACGAAGAAGCGCCGCATTGCCGCTCTTCAAGCACAGTACTGCCGCATCGACGGTGACATTGGGACGAGCTTCGTAGACCATGGCGACGACGCCGAGCGGCACGCGAATCTGGCGCACCTCAAGGCCGTTCGGCAACGTGTAGCCACGGATGACATCGCCCACTGGATCTGGCAGAACTGCGACTTCGCGAGCTGCCTGGGCAATCGCAGCTAGTCGCTCAGGGTTCAGAGTCAAGCGATCAACAATCGCCGCATCCGTCCCCGCTGCAATCGCAGCATCGACATCGACACGGTTGGCCGCAACAATCGAATCGGTGCCTGCGATGAGCGCGTCCGCAATCGCGATGACCGCAGCATCCTTCTGCGCGCGATTGAGCTGACGCAGATTGACGGCAGCGGCCTTCGCGCGCCGAGCTGCGTCGAGAACCTGCTCTTTAACTTCGGTCATCACTAGCTCACCTTGGTACGCGAAATGAGGACAAGATTGTCGCGATGAATCAGTTCCTTTTCGAACTGCTCACCCTTCTCGGCGACGATGTCTTTAGTCGACTTGCCTAGCATTGATGGCACATCAGCAGCATCAAAGTTGATCAGACCACGAGCGATGATGATTCCTCCAGCATCAGCCACCTCAACTGGATCGCCTTCCGTGAAGTCGCCGGACACCGCTGTCACACCGGCTGGCAAGAGCGACGAACCGCGTTCAGTCAGCGCGCGAGCCGCGCCAGCATCGACGGTGACACGACCGCGAGTGGCAGTTGCGTGTTCGAGCCAGAGCACACGCGAAGGGCGGCGTGCCCCCGTAGGCATAAACAGCGTGCCCACTTCGTCGCCGACGATGGCCGCCTGCGCGTTAGCTGCACTCGTGAGCACGACAGGGATGCCAGATGCGGAAGCGATATGTGCGGCCTCGACCTTGGTCGCCATGCCGCCAGAGCCGACCGCACTTCCAGTACCGCCGATGGTGATACTTGCGAGATCTGCGAAGTCGGTGACAAGTGAAATCAGCGATGCGCCCTGTGACGGCGGACCGTCGTACAAGCCATCAACATCAGAAAGCAGCACGAGCGCATCGGCCTGCACCAGCAGTGCAACCAGCGCTGCCAGACGGTCGTTGTCACCGAATCGGATTTCGCTCGTCGCGACCGTATCGTTTTCATTCACGATGGGCAGCACACCGAGCTCGAGCAATCGCGTGAGCGTCTTCTGTGCGTTGTTGTAGTGCGCACGACGAGTGATGTCTTCAACCGTGAGCAGAACCTGACCGACCGTCTTATTGAATTCAGAAAACGCCATCGCGTAATGCGCCATGAGGCGACCCTGGCCGACCGATGCCGCCGCCTGTTGAGAAGGCAAGTCAGTAGGACGCTTAGAGAGACCGAGTGGCGCAAGACCGGCAGCAATAGCGCCTGACGAGACAAGGATGATTTCAGCATCGCTAGCTCGGCTAGCAATCGCGCGGACTAGAACATCGAGACGTTCAGTGTCGAGGGCACCCTCAGGCGTGGTCAAGGATGAAGATCCAACTTTGACCACAATTCGCCGAGCGGCAGCAATCGAAGTGCGCTTAGTCATCGAGGTCGTCAAAGTCCTCTAGCTCAGCGGCCTCACGTTCGGCCGCACGTTCCGCGTCCATCTTCTCGACATCGCTCCAGAGGGACTCCGACGCAATGATTGCGGCGAGTTCGTCATCGACAGAACCCTTGCCCTTGCGGTGACGAGCACCTGGTTCGAAACGAAGGTCAGTGCCTCGTCGGCCCATCATCATCTCAGCGCCGGCGCGAATGGTTGGTTCGAAGTCAAAGACAACAGCGCGTTCGCCGCGACCGATCACGACCGTGTCGCCAGCTTGAGCGCCCTTCTTCATGAGCATTTCTTCAACGCCAAGACGTGCGAGGCGATCGGCGAGGTAGCCGACAGCCTCGTCGTTAGAGAAGTCAGTCTGGCGGACCCAACGCTCTGGACGCTCACCAATGATGACGTAACGATCTTCTTCGATCTCAACCCGGAAGCCAGATTCGTTGACTGCCTTCGGACGAATCACGATGCGTTCGACAACAGGTTCGGCCGCAGCAGCACGTGCTTCAGTCACGATTTCAGCAAGCGCATAGAGCCATGGCTTCAAGCCATCGCGTGCAACTGCAGAGACTTCGAAAACTTTGTAGCCGCGCTCTTCGAGCATTGGCTTGACCATGTCTGCGAGATCGCGAGCTTCAGGAACGTCGATCTTGTTCAACACGACCATGCGTGGACGATCTTGAAGACCGCCGTATGCCTCGAGCTCTTTCTCAATGACATCAAGGTCAGTCAGCGGGTCGCGACCTGGCTCGAGAGTCGCGCAGTCGAGAACGTGAACGAGTGCTGTGCAACGCTCGACGTGACGCAAGAACTCAAGACCAAGACCTTTGCCCTGCGATGCACCTGGAATCAGACCAGGAACGTCGGCGACGGTGAAAACAGTTTCGCCGATCTGCACCACACCAAGGTTGGGAACCAACGTGGTGAACGGGTAGTCAGCAATCTTTGGACGCGCAGCACTGATCGCCGCAATCAGCGATGACTTGCCCGCGCTTGGGAAACCAACAAGACCGACGTCTGCGACAGTCTTAAGTTCGAGAGTGATCTCGAGTGCTTCACCAGGTTCTCCAAGGAGCGCGAAGCCAGGAGCGCGACGTCGAGTAGATGAGAGTGCAGCATTGCCGAGACCACCGCGGCCACCCTGTGCCACAACGAACTTGGTGCCAGGTGCGACGAGGTCAGCAATGACATCACCAGTGGCGTTGTCATAAACGACAGTGCCGGCTGGGACCTTCAGAACAACGTCGCCGCCGCTTGCGCCAGAGCGATGACCGCCAGCGCCAGGCTTGCCGTTGGTCGCATGGCGATGTGGGCTGTGGTGATATTCCAACAGCGTCGTAACCTGAGGATCGACAACGAGAATGACGTCACCGCCATTACCGCCGTTACCGCCATCTGGTCCGCCAAGAGGCTTGAACTTTTCGCGATGGACAGAAGCACAGCCGTGGCCGCCATTGCCGCCGCTAACGTCGAGGACTACGCGATCTACAAAGTTGGACATGCTGTGCTCCTTTCAACTGTTGAGGCAAAACAAAGGGCGAGTCCGATTCGGACCCGCCCCTTGGAAGTGGAATGTGCCAGGTCGCTGTTTAGAGACCTGGGAGGATGTTGACAACACGACGACCGCGGTGGACGCCGAATTCAACGGTGCCAGCTGCGAGTGCGAACAAGGTGTCATCCTTGCCGCGACCAACATTGTCACCTGGGTGGAAGTGAGTGCCGCGCTGGCGAACGATGATTTCGCCGGCGTTGACCAACTGGCCACCGAAACGCTTTACACCAAGGCGCTGTGCATTGGAGTCGCGACCGTTACGGGTGCTGGACGCACCTTTCTTATGTGCCATGTCAGAGGCCTACTTTCCTGCGGTGATCGTCGTGATCTTGACCGTCGAAAGTTCCGAACGGTGACCCTGACGACGGCGGTAGCCGGTCTTGTTCTTGTAGCGAAGGATGTCGATCTTTGGACCACGGTGGTGGTCGACGAGTTCGCCCTTAACGGTCGACTTAGCCAATACTGCGGCATCAGTCGTCACGGCGCCGTTGTCAACCAACAGCAAGACTGGCAACGACACTTCGTCGCCGGGCTTGCCAGCAACGCGGTCGAGCTCAATCAGGTCGCCTACAGCAACCTTTTCCTGGCGTCCGCCAGCACGAACAATCGCGTACACCGCGACACTCCTTGAGATCGATACATCTTGTTCAGCCCACCGAATGGCAGGCAAACGCGCTCCGCCGAAGCGGAACAGGGGGTAAGGGTACGAGACCCACGCCTAAAGGACAAAATCGCCCCTAGGAAATCCCTCTGGCTCAGTGATCACCGTGGTGATCGTGCTCATCTGAGCCCGAGTTGGACTGAGTTTTGGCCGAAGCGACGTCGAGCTTGACCCGAACGCCACGGGCGTTGCAGTGCTCACAAGGCTCGCTGAAGGTCTCCAGGAGGCCCTGGCCGATGCGCTTGCGGGTCATCTGCACCAATCCGAGGCTCGTGACCTCAGCGACCTGATGCTTTGTGCGATCGCGGCCGAGGCATTCGATCAGACGACGCAGCACGAGGTCTCGGTTGGACTCGAGAACCATGTCGATGAAGTCGACCACGATGATGCCACCGATATCGCGCAGGCGGAGCTGACGAACGATTTCTTCGGCTGCTTCGAGGTTGTTGCGCGTCACGGTCTGCTCGAGGTTGCCGCCTTCACCGGTGAACTTGCCGGTGTTGACGTCGACAACTGTCATGGCTTCGGTGCGATCGATGACGAGTGAGCCACCAGAAGGCAGCCAGACCTTGCGGTCGAGCGCCTTCGTGAGCTGCTCATCAATGCGGTAGTGGTTGAAGAGATCCTTGGAATCAGTCCACTTGCGCAAGCGAGGTGCGAGATCCGGCGCGACGTACGTGACGTACTGCTCGAGCGTTTCCCAAATTTCATCGCCACTGACGACGAGTTCGTTGAAGTCTTCGTTGAAGATGTCACGAACAACGCGAATTGCGAGATCTGGCTCCGAGTAAAGCAGCGACGGCGCTGACGCAGTCTGCGACTTTGCTTCGATGTCCTGCCACTGTGCAGTCAGACGTGCAACGTCACGAGTCAAATCATCTTCTGCTGCGCCTTCAGCTGCAGTACGAACGATGACGCCGGCTTCTTCTGGAAGTGCTGAACGCAGAATCGTCTTCAAACGATTGCGTTCCTTTTCAGGAAGCTTGCGGCTGATGCCAGTCATTGAACCGTCCGGCACATAAACCAAGAAGCGACCAGCGAGCGAAATCTGCGCGGTGAGACGAGCGCCCTTGTGACCAATTGGATCCTTAGTCACCTGAACGAGTACGGGATCGCCTGGCTTGAAAGCCATTTCGATTCGCTTGGCTTCGCCTTCGAGACCGGCTGCATCCCAGTTAACTTCGCCTGCGTAGAGCACAGCGTTGCGACCGCGACCGATGTCGACGAACGCAGCTTCCATGCTTGGCAAAACATTCTGGATGCGACCGAGGTAAACGTTGCCCATCATCGTCGAACCGCTTTGGCGATTGACGTAATGCTCAACAAGAACGTTGTCTTCAAGCACTGCAATCTGCACGCGATCATGCGCCTGGCGCACGACCATCACACGATTAACGTTTTCGCGACGAGCCAAGAACTCGGCTTCAGTCAAAATTGGTGCGCGACGACGACCGGCTTCGCGGCCTTCGCGACGGCGCTGCTTCTTGGCTTCGAGACGGGTCGATCCACGCACCGCGGTCGATTCAGATTCGCTAGAGCCCGATGACTTGCGGCCGCGGCTGCGGCGACGGCGAGATGATCCTGAGCCTTCGCCATCTGCATCTTCAGCACCGGCATCTTCAGACTCGGTGTCATCGCCCTCGGCCTCGTCAGAATCGTCACTGCCATCGATAGCTGGGTTCTGACCTGGCTTGCGGCGACGACGGCCACCACGGCGACGGCGACGGCGTGCGTTTGAGCTGCCTTCTTCGCCCTCTCCACCGTCAGACGAGTCATCGCCAGATTCATCGACGACTGCTTCAGCAGATTCAGTCGACTCGGCCTTTGGCTTGCGGTTGCGGTTGCGGTTGTTGCCAGAGCGAGATGGCTTGTCACCTGCAACTTCAGGAGCTTTGTCTGCTTCAGGAGCCTGGAACACAGCCGACAGTGCGGCGGAATCAGCAGAGCTCGGAGCTTCGGCTGACGAGGCGTCTGGCTTCGCTTTCGCGCCACCGCGAGTCTTCTTAACTGGCTTCTTGGCTGCCTTTGGGGCTTCGGCTACTGCCTCAGCTACAGGGGCAGCGGCAGGTGCTTCGCCTTCTGGCTTGGCCTTCGGCGCACGCTTCTGCGCGGCCTTGGGAGCTGCCTTTTGGGCTGGCTTGGCCGCCTTCTTGGCAGGAGCCGCACCTTCGACAGCGTCCACTGGCGGGCCAGCTGGGCGGGAGGCAGCTCGACGCGGACGCTTTGGAGCGCTCGCTTCTGATGAGTTATCTGGAGTCTGATCGGTCACGGAAAACCGACATCCTTTCGACGCGGAAAACCGCGTATACGTAACCCCAACTAAGTGGGGCGAAATCCCGAGGGATTTCGAAGCTTCAGGGTCTACCCGAGGTGCAAAGCCGGATGGCTTCGCGACTACTCGTGGTCGACGGTGTGACGGTCAGGACCTAGTGGGTCTGATACCGCATTTCCTGATTCTGTCAGCGGACCCTGGGCGATTCGAGTGATGCGGGGAGCAACCTCAAACACCAGATCAGCAACCTGACCGAGACCAGAAAGCACATCATCTGGCCGTACAGCAGGTGTTAAATGCCGTACAACTAACCGAAGTATGGCACACACGAGCCCAGATTCCGTGGTTTCAGAGCCCTCGACGGTGATTTCGAGCACGGCTTGGCGGGTATCGAAGGTGCGCAGGCCGTTCTTGGTCATGCGGCTTACCTGAACGTCTGAGCGCTCCATGAATGCTGCAACGGCGGCCTCAATCGTCTCAGTGGAGACGCTAGGGAGGGCGATTCGCCAAACCGAGGCCTCGAGGCGTTCAGCAAAATCAGAGGTACGAGCTGTGACGGCATCCATCATGTCCAGGCCGCGTGGCATCGCCTGCTGCAAGGCGGCGAGGAGTTTTGCGGTGTCAACCTCGGAGGCCAGACCAATCTCGACGTACTCGGCCTCGCTGGCTGTGCCGGTTGGAGCCGCGTTCGCATATGAAATCTTGGGATGCGGATTGAATCCAGCGCTGTATGCCATCGGAACACCGACGCGACGGACAGCTCGCTCAAAGGCGCGCTGAAAATCGCGGTGGCTGCTGAACTTGAGCGGACCTCGCTTGGCGTACTGAAGTCGGACTCGTTGAACGACTGGAATGACTTCGCGGTCAGGGGCCTTACGAGCCACTGTTCACCGCCAGCGACTTCTTCAAAATCGGCATCGGCAAGATCGTGCCCTTGGTAGGTCCGATCTGAATCGACGTGTTCATCTGATCGCACACACCGCAGTCGAAACATGGCGTCCAGCGGCAGTCCTCGACAGATTGCTCGCTCAGTGCGTCCTGCCAGTCTTCCCACAGCCACTCTTTATCGAGACCGCTGTCGAGGTGATCCCACGGCAGCACTTCGTCGTGAGCGCGTTCGCGGACGGTAAACCAGTCGACGTCGACGCCGGTGCCAGCGAGACCCTTCTCCCCTGCTGCCATCCAGCTGTCGAAACTGAAGTGTTCTTGCCAGCCATCGAAACGCGCTCCTTGGCGCCACACTTCTTCAATT
Source organism: Actinomycetota bacterium (assembly GCA_039800825.1). Classification (GTDB taxonomy): domain Bacteria; phylum Actinomycetota; class Actinomycetes; order S36-B12; family UBA5976; genus JAFMIT01. The sequence continues at coordinate 4,584 of JBDLPZ010000073.1, read as the reverse complement.
ACCGCGCCGACGCGTCGATCGCCGCGAGAGAGCAAACCTTCGACGATGCCTGGCTTGCCATCGTGATAGCGGAAACCGATCGCCTTGCCGTATTGACGATCTTGGCGAATCTCATCGCGCAAGAGATGCAAGCGGTGATCGGTCGTCTCGTGATCTAGCTGCGACGCCCATTGGAACGGCGTGTGCGGCTTCGGGACAAAGCCACCGATCGACACGGTGCAGCGAATGTCACGGCTGCCGGTCACTTCGCGACCTGCGCGAATAACCTCTTTAGCGAGCTTCGCAATCTGCAAAACGTCTTCGTCGGTTTCGGTGGGGAGACCGCACATGAAGTAGAGCTTCACTTGTCGCCAGCCTGCCGAGTAAGCGGCAGTGACTGTGCGAATCAAATCTTCTTCCGTCACCATCTTGTTGATGACAGCGCGAATTCGTTCACTTCCGCCTTCAGGTGCGAACGTCAGACCGCTACGGCGACCATTGCGCGTGAGCTCGTTGGCAAGATCAACATTGAATGCATCGACTCGGGTGCTCGGCAGCGAAAGCGAGGTATGCGTGCCCTCGTAAATATCTGCGAGATCCTTTGCGATGCCTTGGATTTCGCTGTGGTCTGCACTTGAGAGTGAAAGCAGCCCGACTTCTTCAAAGCCAGTCGCATCAACAGATGCCTGAACCATCTTGCCGACCGTCTCGATGCTGCGCTCGCGCACTGGACGCGTAATCATGCCGGCTTGGCAGAAGCGACAGCCGCGAGTGCAACCGCGGAAGATTTCAACCGACGCACGCTCATGAACCGTTTCAGCCATCGGCACGAGAGGCGCCTTGGGATATGGCCAGTTGTCGAGATCCATCACGGTGTGCTTCGAAACTCGCCATGGCGCATCCGGATGGTTCGGCGTCACGCGACGGATGCGACCGTCTTCGAGATACTCAACGTCATAGAAGCGCGGGATGTAGAAACCACCCGTGCGAGCCAATCGAATCAAGAACTCTTCGCGACCGCCAGGGCGACCGTCTGACTTCCACTGCACCAAGATTTCGGTCAGTGCGATGACAGCCTCTTCACCATCGCCGAGGATGGCGATATCGATGAAGTCTGCAATCGGTTCTGGATTGAAAGCTGCGTGACCACCTGCGACCACGAAAGGTTCATCAAGTCCGCGATCGACAGCGTGAAGCGCAATACCTGCCAGATCGATTGCTGTGAGCATGTTGGTGTAGCCGAGCTCGGTTGCGAAACTGAGACCGAAGACGTCGAAGGACTTCACTGGACGATGGGCATCAACCGTGAACTGCGGAACGCCGTCACGACGCATCAGCTTCTCAAGGTCAGTCCACACAGAGTAGGTGCGTTCGCATAACGTGTCCGCACGCTCATTGAGAACTTCGTACAGGATCGCGACGCCTTGGTTCGGAAGGCCAACCTCGTAAGCATCTGGATACATCAGCACCCAGTGAGCAGCGACTGAATCCCAATCTTTGATGACAGAGTTGAGTTCGCCGCCGACGTACTGAACCGGCTTTTGCACATGAGGCAAGAGCGATTCGAGTTGGTCGAAAACAGATGTGACGGGCACGGTCGTTACTCCTGTTAATCCGAATGTTTGATCTTGATGTTCTGGAGTAGGCCGACGGCCATCCAGATTGCAAAGATTGAAGAGCCACCGTAACTGATAAATGGCAGCGGCACACCTGTAATAGGCATGATGCCGATATTCATGCCGATATTTTCGAATGCCTGGAAGGCAATCCACGCAGCGACGCCAGACGCAGCGATCTTTCCGAAGCGATCGGTCGTTTCAGCCGCGATCTTGAATGCGCGCCAGCAGACGATGAAGAGAAGCGTGATGATGGTTGCGCCACCGATGAATCCGAGCTCTTCGCCGACTGCGGAGAAAATGAAGTCCGTCTGCTGTTCAGGCACCCATTGGCCGTTCGTCTGCGGACCGTTGAACAGGCCAGTCCCCGACAGGCCGCCGCTACCAATCGCAAGGCGGACCTGCAGGATGTTGTAGCCGGAGTCCTGCGGGTCGAGCTCAGGATTGAGGAAGACGAGAAGTCGATCGAGCTGGTACTGATCAAGAATGCCGAACTGAACCATGGCCCAGCCAGCAATCACCGCACTGCCGCCGAGACCGAGCAACCAACGAGACGCAGCACCGGAAATGGAAAGCACGGCCATCGTGACAGCGCCAATGACGAGAACCGTTCCGAGGTCCGGCTGCAACATGATGAGAGCAACCGGCAAACCGGCGACACCCAGCCCAAAGATCACTTCGCGATTGCTTGGGATGCCATCACGATGCGGCGTCTCGGCAAGCACAATCGCCATACCAATCACAATCGCGAGCTTGGCGAACTCTGACGGCTGCAAAGTAAAACCGCCTGGCAGCGCGAACCACGCACGAACGCCGTTGATGTCTTTGCCGAGTACAAGAACGAGAACCAGCGTGACCGCGCTAAACAGCCACAGGACCGGCACATAAGCACGCAGGATCGGATAGCGCGTTCTCGCGACGAGGATGCCCAAGATGAGGCCGATGATTAAGACCGCCACGTGGCGCTTGAGGTAAGCCTCAGGATCAACGCCTTGTGAAAGCAGGCGAGGGCGAGTCGCTGCCCAGATGACCAATGTGCCCATGAACGACAAGGCAAGCGATGCCGCTGTCAGAACCCAATCTTGGCGACGCCACCAGGCCTCAGAACTTTTACCTGAAAGAATTGAACTCATCGTTACCCCAACCCAAACTTGAGTTTGATGAGCCCATCGATGCGCTTGGTGCCAGGCAGTGCCTCGATCGAGCCGTCGAGCTTGATGCGAGGGATCTTCGTTGCTGGCGTCGAGTTGGCAATCACGGCCGACTTCGGCTTTCGATCACTGCCCTTGATGCCGTAAATCGCTTCGTAGATCTTGCGGACGCTCGGACCAGAAGTGAGCGCACCAGTACCACCCTGCTCAACCATCATCACGACGGCGTAGCGAGGATTGTCGGCCGGCGCGAAGGACGCGAACCACGATGTCGGATCGTTATCGCCGTTTTCGGCCGAACCAGTCTTGGCGGCGACCGCAACGCGGTTCTGCGGCCACGAGCCGAAAGGTGACAGACCAGTACCGTCAGTGATCACGCCCTTAAGCGCGGTCAAAAGGTAGCTTCGAAGCGACGGCGAGATCGATACCCTGCTCTTAACCTTCGGCGCAATGCGCTTGACGGTCTTGCCGTCGGCACTCACGATTGCTTTGACGAGATGTGGTTCAAAAATCTTGCCGCCATTTGCGATCGCTGAGTACACGAGCGCCATCTGCAATGGAGTCACCGCCGTGTCGCCCTGTCCGATGGAAAGGTTGGCAGCGTCACCACCACGCCACTTGCCACCGTCAGTGCAGTTCTCTTTCGCGAGTTCTTTCAAGTATGCAGCACGGGTCGGATCCGACTTGGCAACATCCGGATAGCCAGTCTTCGCGCGCAGGCACCAGAGATCGCGGTAGCGCTCGTACTGGCTGCTGCGGAAACTGCGACCACCGACACGACCAGCAGATTCAGACGGCAAGTCGATACCAGTCTTGCGGCCGAGGCCGAACTTCATCGCCATCTTCTCGATGTAGTCGCGGGTGTTGGAGACGGGGCTGTTGCCACCATCGTTGAGCCACATGTCGTAACCGATTTTGTAAAACACGGTATTGCACGAGACTTCAATGGCACGACGCACTGAGATATTGCCGTAAGAGTTCGACTCATGGTTGGCCATCTCGCGATCACCAATCTTGATGGTGCTCGGGCATGGATACAGCGTTGAGCCCATTGGGACTCTGGCCTTGTTCGCTGCGGCAGTAGTGATGACCTTGAACGTCGAGGCAGGCGGGAAGAGACCCTGGGTAGCGCGAGACACGAGCGGCGAGTTAGACGCGTCTTCAGTCAGTCGCTTGTATTCGGCATCCGTCACACCGTCGAGCCAAATGCGCGGGTCATAAGTCGGGTACGACGCCATAGCGATGACTTGACCGTTGGTGACATCAAGAACGACTGCTGCTCCTGAAGTGCCAGAGAAACCCTGGTCCTTGGCTCGCTGAATGGCTTTCTTGAGTTCGACCTCAGTGACTTTTTGAACGGCGGCATCGACTCCGAGAACGAGGTAGTCGCCCGCAACAGGCGCAGTCTCTTTGACTGTGCCTGTAACGCTCATCGATCGGTCGATGGAAACGGTCTTCACACCAGGAGTGCCACGCAGGACTGAGTCGTAGTACCGCTCAAGGCCGCTTCTGCCGATGAGATCGGTGCGTTGGAGTTCTTTGTCGGTGCCGAAGCGCTCGCGGTATTCATCGTCGTTGACTGGTCCGAGGTAACCGAGCACGTGGGCAAGGTTGACATCAAGAGGCTCAGGGAAAACTCGGACAGTCTGCATCGTCGCAGTGACACCCGGGAACTCTGTCTGTCGTTCTTTGATGCGCACAGCCACGTCGAGATCGATGTCTTTAGCAACCGGGATCGGCTGGAATGCCGAGCCGTTCCAGCATGTCGGCGGCTTGGCAGTCTTGCCATCGCACACCTTGATGCGAGCTGCGAGCTCAGAAGGTTTCATGCCGAGCAG
>JBDLPZ010000072.1:0-3797 GCA_039800825.1 Actinomycetota bacterium | reverse complement strand
GTGGTGGTCGATTTCGCCGTTCATCGCCGACGAAGACACCACCGACACCCTGGTGCTCGCGGCACAGGCGACGCCGACATATCGTGGCGATACAGACAAGGCCCTCGTCGACATTCGCGCTGCACTCGCGAGCAACAACCGCGTTGTTCTCGTCGCGGCCGGTCACGGTTCGGCTGAGCGCCTCACGGAATCGCTCGGCAGTCACGACATCGCCGCTCGGCTCGTGGACGTCTTGCCCTCGCCACTCACGCAGCACACCGCTTTCGTTGTGCAGGGCAATCTGGATCACGGCTTCTCGATGCCCGGCGCAAACCTCGTCGTGGTTACTGAAGATGACATCGCAGGTCAGCGCAGCAGCACCAAAGACATGCGCAAACTCCCTGCTCGCCGCAAGCGCGTTATCGATCCGCTGTCGCTCAAGAAGGGCGACTTCGTTGTTCACGAACAACACGGTGTCGGTAAGTACGTCGAAATGGCGCAGCGCACTATCGGTGGTTCGACTAAAGAGTTTCTCGTTATCGAGTACGCACCCGCTAAGCGCGGCGCACCCGGCGATGTGCTGTTCGTGCCGGCAGATCAGCTCGACTCAGTCACACGTTATGTCGGCGGTGAAGCCCCGTCGCTTCATCGCCTCGGTGGTACCGACTGGGCCGCAGCTAAGACCCGCGCGCGCAAAGCAGTTCGTCAAATCGCGAGCGAACTCGTGCGGCTGTATGCGGCCCGCAACGCAGCACCAGGTTATGCATTCTCGCCAGACACGGTCTGGCAACGCGAACTCGAAGACGCATTCGCTTACAACGAGACTCCAGATCAACTACAGGTCATCCAAGAAGTTAAAGCCGACATGGAACGCTCAGTCCCGATGGATCGAGTCGTCTGCGGCGACGTCGGCTACGGCAAGACCGAGATCGCAGTCCGCGCAGCCTTCAAAGCAGTGCAGGATGGCAAGCAGGTCGCCGTGCTCGTGCCGACCACGCTCCTCGTGCAACAGCATTTCAGCACCTTCTCGGAGCGATACGCCCAGTTCCCAGTGAAGCTCGCCGCACTCAGCCGTTTCCAGACTGATGCCGAAGCCAAGAAGGTCATCGAGGACATCACCACTGGCGCAGTCGACGTGGTCATCGGCACACATCGACTGTTCAGTAAAGAAGTTCGCTTTAAAGATTTGGGTCTCGTCATCGTCGACGAAGAGCAGCGCTTCGGTGTCGAACACAAAGAGCACCTCAAAGCACTGCGCACCAACGTCGACGTGCTGACGATGTCTGCGACGCCAATCCCGCGTACTCTCGAGATGAGCCTCACTGGCATTCGCGAGATGTCGACCATCGCTACGCCACCTGAACAGCGCCATCCGATTCTGACGTATGTCGGTGCACAAGACTCAAAGCAGATTGCGGCCGCGATTCATCGCGAGCTCTTGCGCGACGGTCAGGTCTTCTATGTCCACAACCGCGTGAGCAGTATTCAAAATGCGGCATCAAAGTTGCAGGAGCTCGTGCCAGAAGCACGTATCGCCATCGCACACGGTCAGATGAACGAACATCAACTCGAACAGATCATCGTCGACTTCTGGGAAAAGCGTTTCGACGTGCTCGTCTCCACGACCATCGTCGAGTCGGGTCTCGATATTCCTAACGCCAACACCCTGATCGTTGAACGCGCTGACGCATTCGGTTTGTCACAGCTCCATCAGTTGCGCGGTCGCGTTGGTCGTGGTCGCGAACGTGCCTACGCCTACTTCTTGTACCCAGGTGAGAAGCCGCTGTCAGACACAGCGCATGAGCGACTCTCGACCATTGCGCAGCACACCGACCTCGGCTCTGGCATGCAGGTGGCGATGAAGGACCTAGAGATTCGCGGCTCGGGCAACCTGCTCGGTGGCGAGCAGAGCGGCCACATTGCCGACGTCGGTTTCGATCTCTACGTCCGCCTTGTCGGCGAAGCTCTGGCCGAGTACAAGGGCGAACAAGACAACGCGCCTGCCGAGATTCGTATCGAGTTGCCGCTCGATGCGTACCTGCCGCACGAATACGTCCCATCCGAGCGACTACGCCTCGAGATGTACAAGAGACTTGCTGACGCTGCCTCGAGCGAGGACTTGGTCGCCGTCAAGGCCGAACTCGAAGACCGCTACGGCACTGCCCCCGCTCAGGTGGAGACGCTGCTCGCCGTCGCGCAGCTGCGAATCGACGCTCGCGGCCTTGGTCTCACCGAGATCATCGCGACCGGCCCATCTGTGCGCTTCGCCCCCGTCACGCTGCCAGACAGCCTGCAGATGCGCCTTGCGCGGCTCTACCCGAAGAGCACCCTCAAACCGGCTACGCGTACCATCGTCATACCCAAGCCGGTGCCGACGACTCGTGGCGCTGCGGAGCTTGCCGATCAAGAATTGCTTGAATGGGTCCGTGGCGTACTGAAGGTCATCACCCCAGTAACGGTCTCAGAGAAGTCTTCGTAGGAGTGTTTGTGAAGTCGATTTCGAAGCTCATTGCAGCAGTGGCAGCAGTGCTGTTGTTGGCAGGTTGCTCGCTCACGCAAGAAGCGGGCGCAGCCGTTGTCGTCGGCGATCAGCGCCTCAGCACGGCTGACCTCGCTGCCGAATACCAGGGCGCTCTGGACGCACTACCTGCAGACAGCCAAGGCCTCGGAGCTCCTCTGAGCGTCAATCGCGCGATCATTCAGGCGTACGTCTACTCAGTCGTCGTCGATGCAATCGCCGCTGAGTACAACGTCGTCGTCACCGATGCGCAGGTGGCTGCAGAGCGCGCAAGCCTCGAAAAGCAGTACGGCAAGGCAGCACTGCTTGAAATCGCTGCTCAGGGTGCTATCGCTCCGCAGGCAATCGATCGTCAGCTTCGTACCTCAGTCACTTACAAGGCAATTGCCAACAAGCTTGTTCCTGGCGGCACCGTCGACGAACAGGACAAAGAAACTGGTCCGAAGCTCATCGAGTTCGCCAAGAAGCTTGGCGTCAAGGTCGCACCTCGCTTTGGCGCGTGGGATCCAACGACCATCGCAGTCGTGGATTCGACCAACCCACTCAGCATTTCTGCTGAAGCTCTCGCTGCCGCACAGGGTTAATCACTATGGCGCCGACCGGCGAAGGTCTGATTCGACTTATTGAAGTTATGGATCAACTGCGTTCGCCTGGCGGATGTCCATGGGACGCTGAGCAGACACATCAGTCGCTCGTGCAATATTTGATTGAAGAAACCTACGAAACCGTCGATGCCATCGACACTGGCACTCGCGATGATCTTCTCGAAGAACTTGGCGACTTGCTCCTGCAGGTCTACTTCCATGCGCGTATTGCTGAAGAGCGCGCCGATGAGCCTTTCTCAATCGACGACGTCGCGCATGGCATCGCCAACAAGCTTGTGCGTCGACATCCGCATGTATTCCCAGATGCCGACGGCAATCTCACTTCGGCTGCGGATGCGGCGGTGGTCGAAGCTAAATGGCAAGAGCTCAAGAACGCCGAGAAGTCACGCACGAGTGTCACCGACGGTGTGCCGGTCTCGCTGCCTGCGATGACCCAGGCATCCAAGTTGTTGCAGAGACTCAAGAATGCTTCTGCGACTGCTCCGCTATCGATGGACGCCGTCGAGACCGTCGAAGACGCACTCGCAAACGGCGTTGATCCCGGCCAGCTGATGATTGCTCTAGTCGCCAAGCTGCGCGCCGACGGTGTGGACCCAGATGCGCTGATGCGCGAGTCAGTCCGAGATTTTCGCGCCGCCATCGTCGACGCCGAAAAGTAAACGCAACGAATCTTCATCGGAGTGAGCTCATTGTGT
>JBDLPZ010000071.1:0-2786 GCA_039800825.1 Actinomycetota bacterium | reverse complement strand
CGACGGATGTCGATGATGTGGGGCTCGCAGTAGTGTCGTGGGTCGGCTTGGGAGATTGGGTAGGAGTCGGAGTGGGAGTTACCACTACGACCTTTTCGAAAGCATCGAGAAGCTTGTCTGCGCCAGCGGCAGCAACCAGAACGCCGTGGTTGGTCCGCACGATCTGTCGCAATGTGCTGAGCTGCTTGTCGGTCGGTGAGAGTGCGACGGCATCGACTGTGATCTTGGACGTCGTCAACTGCTTGAGCAGTTCGGTGAGCGTCGCCGAACTGTCGTTGTCTTCGCCATCGCTGAGGACGACGATTCGGGCCGCAACACTGTGTTTGAGCGCCGCCGCGGCTTGAGAAATCGCGTCGTACAGTGACGTGTCGCCGTTGGCCTTGAGGCTGGTGATGGCGTTTATGATGGCCCCGCGGTCGAGAGTCAACGGCACGACCATGGTGGCGTCGGTGCTGAACGTCAGCAGGCCGACGCGCACTTCGGCGGGCAGACCACCGACGAACGCGCTCGTCGCCGTCTTAGCTGCTGCGATGCGATCGCCGCGCATTGACTGACTGATATCGAAAGCAAGCACGACGTCTGGGTAAACCGGCGCGGTGGTGGCATCCGCGGCCCGCGCCGCAGCGCTAGGCGACGCGAGGGCCGCGACGACCAGGAGTAGGGCAATCCAAAATCGTTTCATCGCACAAACATCAACCTAGATAGTTCGATACCGCGATCACGGAGTCGAGGCTCGAATCGAGGCACCATTCCAGTAGGCACGAGATGACCCAGAGGGCCGTCGATTCGATCTTGGTAATACTCAAACTTGAAAATGTCCTGCGTTTGGATGGTGTCGCCTTCCATGCCCAGGACCTCGCTGATCGCGGTGATATGACGGCTGCCATCTCGCAGACGCGATTGCTGCACAACCACGTCGATGGCCTGCACGATCTGTTCACGGATAACTCGAACCGGCAGTTCCATACCTGCCATGAGCACCATCGTCTCGATGCGGGACAGCGCATCACGGGTCGAGTTGGCGTGGACAGTGGTGATGGAACCGTCGTGGCCCGTGTTCATTGCCTGCAACATATCGAGGGCCGCTGCGTCGCGGACCTCGCCGACGATGATGCGGTCGGGGCGCATACGTAGCGAATTGCGCACGAGGTCGCGAATCGTGACGAGACCCTTGCCCTCGATATTCGACGGGCGTGACTCAAGTCGTAGCACGTGCGGCTGGGCGAGCTGGAGTTCGGCAGCATCCTCAATCGTGATGATGCGCTCGTCGCGTGGAATGAATCCGGACATGACGTTCAGAGTGGTCGTCTTACCTGAACCAGTACCGCCGCTAATCAAGACATTGAGTCGACCGCGCACGGCCGCTTCGAGCAACTCAACAGACGGCGCGGTCAGCGTGCCCATGTGAATCAAGTCGGCAGCGGTGAATGGATCGCGGGCGAACTTACGGATGGTGAGCGACGATCCATCGAGAGCGATAGGCGGCACGACAGCGTTGACGCGGCTGCCATCGGCCAGACGCGCGTCCACCATTGGGCTCGACTCATCAATACGAAGACCGACTCGAGCGACGATTCGCTCAATCGTGCGGCGGAGATGATCTTCGTCCTCAAAAGTGCAATCAGAGGGATAGATCTTGCCGCGGCGTTCCACGAAAACGATATCCCAGCGATTGACCATGATTTCGGTGACGTCTGGATCGCGAAGCAGCGGCTCTATTGGGCCGTGGCCGAGGATTTCATCAATAATTTCCTGCACCAGACGCGCCCGGTCAATTCCCGAGAATGGTCGGTCAGCGGTGCGGAGCACTTCAGCAATCGCTTCGTAGGCCATGCGCTCGAGAAGTAGCGGATCAAGCGCACCTGTGAAGGCCTGCTGGCCAATGACTTGCATCAATTGCGTTTGTACGCGATCTTTCAGCTCGCTTGTGTCGCTGGTGAGCTGAATCACCGCGGTATCGCGCAAAGTGGGAGCACTCAGAAAATCCTTTGCGTTCTGAGCATCGGCTCGATCAAGCCGTCCGGACAGACTCATTTCAGACCCCTCACTCGTTGGAACATGCTCTTCTTCTCTTCGACGACCGGCGTGTAATACGGCTCAATGACATCGTGGGCTAGTTGAGCGATGGATTTGCTGACCTCGTGCTTTGGCTTGGTGAGGTAGAGGATCTCGCCTTGATTAATGCTCAGCGGAACCTCATTGCTGCTCGCGACTCGATTGTTCACACTGAGACCGATGGCGCGCTCGACGTCCTCGACGTTTAGGCCCATGCGCGCATCGCTGCGATTGACGAGAACATGCCACTTGTCGCGCGGCATTCCAAGCGCATCGAGAGTGTCGATGGTGACCTTGAGATTCTTGATAGCAGGCATGTCGAGAGTGGTGAGCAGTACATACACATCCGCCATATCGAAAGTTCGCAGCACTACCTCCGTGAACGCCGGCGGCGAATCAACGACCACCCAGTCGTGGCTGTATTGCAAGTGCGTGAGTACTCGCTGAGCCATGTCGCCCGTGATGTGTTCGACATCAGATGGGTGAAGCGGCGCTAAGAGCACGTCCAGACCCGGGCGGTATGGAATGAGAAGCGAAGCGACGCCTTCGGCATCGAGATTTCCCTGCATGGCGATGGCGTCGCCAAGTGACTTGGTCGGCTCAAGCTGAAGCGCTACACCGATATCGCCGAATTGAAGGTCAAAGTCGACTAGCGCTACTCGTTGACCAGTCGTCTCATGGATTGCGGCTGCGAGATTGGTAGAGATGGTTGTCTTTCCGCAGCCCCCCTT
>JBDLPZ010000070.1:0-4644 GCA_039800825.1 Actinomycetota bacterium | reverse complement strand
GATCGATGCGTCGTTAGCGACGATCTCTGCTGCGAGGTCCGCGATGTAGCTGCCGTGGTAGCCGTCTTCTGGAATCGGACGTCCATGCGCCGCGGCCATGACGGACGCGCCGAACTTGTCCATCTGTGCGCCACGGTCGTTGATGTAGAACTCACGAGCAACGCGTGCGCCCGCAGCCTCAAGAACGCGCGCGATGGCGTCGCCTACTGCAGCCCAGCGAGTGTGTCCGAGGTGAATCGGACCCGTCGGGTTGGCGCTGATGAACTCGATGTTGATGGCCTCGCCTGCATGCGCCGAGCCCTGACCGTAGCCAGCGCCCGCAGCGACGATGGTGCGAGCGAGTTCGCCCGCCGCGCCTGCATCGAGAGAGATGTTGATAAAGCCTGGTCCGGCGATGTCGACAGCGGTGACGCCTGCGACCTGACGCAGCTCGGTCGCGAGCGCCTCCGCGATCACGCGGGGTGGCAAGCCTGCTGGCTTGGCCATCTGCATGGCGATGTTGGTGGCCCAGTCACCGTGTTCACGCGACTTGGGGCGCTCGACTTTGGTTTCTGAGGGGACGGCGGCAGGGTCACACGCCAAGGCGCCACTCGAAATGGCGGCGTGAAGGCTGCTGAGCACGGATTGGGCAAGATCCTCAGGGGTCATAGGGGTTAAGCCTAACGATTCGTGAGGCGGCAGCCGCCGACTACGCTGCGCCCTTGCCGCCCGCATAGCTCAGTGGATAGAGCGTCTGCCTCCGGAGCAGAAGGCCGCAGGTTCGATCCCTGCTGCGGGCACCAAGAATCTGAGTGAGCTCGCGATCTAGCTGGCATAGGCGATGGCACTGGATTCACGCACCGATTGCCACTGATTGCTCGTCAAGATCCATAGGACGCCGCGGCTGGTCAATAGAGCTGGTGGCTGGCCGAAGGTCGCGGTGACCTGAGCAATCTCAGCCGGACCGCCCATCGGCAGTGCCTGCCCAGTCAACAAGCTGACACGAAACACCGACGGCTCTTCAACGCTGCGCTGGCCGACCACGACGAGCTGAAGGCTGTCGAGCCAGGAGACATCGTTGAATGTGGTGAGGCTTTGCTCAACTCGGATCGGGTTGCTCAGTGCCACCGATGTGCCAGAAGTGTTGACTCCGAAAAGTCGCAGCGACCGACCAGCTGGGCCTTCGATCACGAGGGCAATGCGCGCACCATCTGGTGAGTTCGAGATTGCGACCACGCGCTGACCCGCAGGCACCGCGAGCACGCGCTGCACCGGCCGTACGCCATCGCGCACCCAGAGGCGGCCGTCGGCAGTCGCGAGCCAGAGACGATTGGATGAGTCGAAGTCGAGATCGATGACATTGTCGAGAAGTTTGGTGCGAGCAGCGGTGGCAGTCACAGGCGCGACGAATGCCGTGCCTGACGTGACAAACGCCGTCTGTGCGCCGGTGCGCGAAACAGCAATCACCTGCGCGCTATCGAGCGGACCCACTTCGTCCGGTTCTGGCTCCGCACCACGCACGAGGCGGCTGGCCTCAACACTAAACAGCGGCCGCGAAATTGGAATCTGGTCAGCAGCCAACGAGGAAAAGTCGTTACGTGAAAACACAAACTTCTCAGTCGAGACTGCCTGGTTGGCGACAGTGATGCGCACAAAGTTGATGCCGCTGAGAGAGCTCAATGTCCACGCAATCTGCGCGACCATGGCCGTCCGTTGAGCATCGGTAACCTGAAGCGCAGTTGAATCGAGATTGAGCGCGGCCTCGCCACTTGTGACCGTCACCGTGGTCGGACTAAGTCGAGCTCCAGCAGGAATCGCTGTCTCGACTGCATTTTTCAACGCGCCGTCAGGTCCTGCGAGCAGCAACTGTGCCACGCGGGTTGCGACTGCAGCGCCAAGATTTGGCACCCACACGACGTCAGGCACGAGCGACTCAAAGTTTGGAGACATGAAATAGAGCGGCGCTGACACGTAAGTGCGGGTGAAGTCCAACGCGGACAGATACGTCTCGTTCGGCACCCGACTCAATCGCAAACCTTCGTCAGTCGATACGTAGGTGAAGACCGCAGACTGCGTTAAGGGCGAGTCCCACCAGGTGAGTCGCGCAGTCTTGTCCAGCACGCCGGCCTCTTGAGTGTTCACCCTGAGGGCGGTGCTCGAGAGACTCGAGAACTGTGTTCCAGCTGAATCAACAATGTGGACAGAGCTTGGTTTCCACGCCTGCGCTAACTCGTCGGTGAGATAGAGACGGGCTACGGCGTAGTTGTCAGCGATCGATGCCTGCGCCGCCATGAAGCCATCGACCAACTCTTGCGGGTTCATCGACTTAGACGGAGGCCGCGCAATAACGCGGACGGGGTCGACGCCCGGCGTACTCGTCACTTCGTCGAGAACAAACAACTGTGAATCAGACGGGATACTCGCGCAAGCAGTCAGAGCGAGCACCATCAGAAGCATGAAAAAGCGCTTCATCGGTTGGCCCCAATCCACTCGTCGAGTTCTGTCATCGTGAGCGGCAGTGGCGATGCGATGACTTCTGCGCCATGAGTGACAGGAAGTACGAGTCGGAACACGCACCCTTGTCCAGGTTCACCATCGGCATCCAGCCAACCGGCGTGGACTCGGGTGTCTTCAAAACTGATGGAAAGGCCAAGACCAGTGCCGCCGAGAGTTCGCTGACGCGAAGGATCTGCTCGCCAGAAGCGATTGAAGACAAGGCTCGCCTCGCCGGGCTTGAGACCGACGCCGTGGTCGCGAACTGCGACTGCAACTTCGTTTTCGCCGCGGGCGATACACACCTCGACGGGCTGCCCTTGAGCGTGCTCGATCGCATTTGCGATGAGGTTGCGAACGACTCGCTCGATTCGTCGCGCGTCACATTGGACTGAGCCCACCGGCTGTGCAGCAACAACCTCCACTGGAACTTCCAACTCGCGTATCGCTGGAGCAAGTGAGCCGATGACTCGGTTGACCAGCGCAAGCACATCAACTTCGTCAATTTCTAGCTTCATAGTGCCTGCGTCGAGACGCGAGATTTCGAGAAGGTCGTTGAGCAGGGCTTCAAATCGTTCAGATTGCTGCTGAAGAAGTTCGACAGCACGCGATGACGCGGGATCGAATTCGTCGCGCGATGCGTACAAGAGTTCTGACGCCATGCGAATCGTCGTCAACGGTGTTCGGAGTTCATGCGACACGTCGGAGACGAATCGCTGTTGCATTTGTGAGAGATTCTCAAGTCGATTGATCTGATCCTGCAGCGACTTCGCCATCGAATTAAACGAGCTAGCCAATCGGCCAATCTCGTCCTGACCGCGCACGGCGATGCGTTCAGTGAGTCGGCCTTCGCGCAGACGTTCGGCCGCTTCGGCCGCGTTGCGAATTGGGCGCACAACCTGATGCATCAACAGCACTGACACCAAAGTCAGTGCGAACACCATCAGGATGCCGCTCCACCCAATAGAGGTGCGCGTGAGATCGAGAGTCTTGACCTCTGCCGACATCGGAAACAGCTGGTAGAGCTCGTATTGGCCGATTCCATTGAGATACAGCGGCACGCCGACAATCAGACCTGGCTCGGAGTGGCCGTCGAGGAATTGAAGTTCGGCGAGCTTCCAGACTTTTGCTTGTTTGGAAACTACTGCATCGCGCATCGCTTGAGGAATTGAGAGATCAGAAATCTGATTAGTACCGCGCTCAGGCGCACCCAGCGGAGTTTGTCCAGGCGTGGCAAGCAACAGCACTTCGAAAGAACCGAGCGTGCCAGCGGGCGCGGCGACAGATGCGACGATTGAGTCAACCACTGCGCTGCGCTCCGACGACGTCGTCGAGACTGGAACTGCTGCCGCAGCCTTCTGCGCGGCGTTCACACCTGAGGCAGCCTGCGAGAGACTCGCACGTTGATGCTGATCGAGCAGACCGTCACGCACCTGTGTCAGCGTGACCAATGAAACCGCGACGACGATGACAACGGTCAGTGCGGTGGTTGTGACGAGAACGCGAAGCGTCAGTGACCGACGCCAACGATTAAGAATCTCTCGCGCGAACCGGCGAAGAGTCGCCAGTTGGCTCATGCGGTGGGAAAGCCAGCCTTGTAGCCGACGCCGCGAACGGAGACAACGATTTCGGGATGTTCTGGATCGCGTTCAATCTTTGAGCGAAGACGCTGTACGTGCACATTGACGAGTCGGGTGTCAGCTGCGTGGCGGTACTTCCAGACGTCGCGCAGAAGGCGTTCGCGGTTAAACACAGTGCCAGGATTCAGAGCGAGATGCTTGAGCAGTTCGAACTCTGTCGGCGTCAGCATGATTTCTTCGCCGTCGCGCAAAACCTTGTGACCCTTGAGATCAATCAAGATGTCGCCGATCGAAATCGGATGCTGGTCATGCACGCGAAGGCGGGCACGAATGCGAGCGAGCAAGACGCGTGGAGGGCAAGGCTTGGTGATGTAGTCATCTGCTCCACTGAGCTCAAGACCGCGAACGATGTCCTCAGTCTCAGACTTAGCCGTCAGCATGACGATGGGGATATCCGACTCGTTGCGAATGTCACGGGCGACGTCGAAGCCACTGCGACCGGGCAACATGATGTCGAGCAAAATCAAGTCTGGGTTGGAATCGTGGAAGGCCTGCACAGCCAGGTCACCGCGTGAGCACAAAACGGACTCAT
>JBDLPZ010000069.1:0-7478 GCA_039800825.1 Actinomycetota bacterium | reverse complement strand
CCCTAGCTTCTGGGAGATTGCACAGTGAGCACTACACAACAAAACCCAACCTCAAAGCTCCTCGGCTGGGCCGACGACCGCTTTGGTGCCGCCAAGGGTCTTCGCGTTGCAATGAACAAGGTGTTCCCCGATCACTGGTCATTCATGCTCGGCGAAATTGCGCTCTACTCGTTCATCATTTTGTTGCTGTCTGGCACTTACCTCACGCTTTTCTTCGTTCCGTCGATGACCGAGGTTGTCTACAACGGTTCGTACATCCCACTCAAGGGCGTCAAGATGACCGAGGCATACGCCTCTGCTCTCGACATCTCCTTCGACGTGCGCGGCGGCTTGTTGATGCGCCAGATTCACCACTGGGCGGCTCTGTTCTTCGTCGGCGCCATGAGCGTGCACATGTTGCGCGTTTTCTTCACCGGCGCATTCCGCAAGCCACGTGAGCTCAACTGGGTTATCGGTACCGTCTTGCTCACCCTCGGCATTGTCGAAGGTTTCGCTGGCTACTCACTCCCAGACGATTTGCTCTCGGGTACGGGTCTTCGCATCACTGAAGGCATCATCTTGGCCAGCCCTGTCGTCGGCACCTGGGTGGCTTCGCTCCTCTTCGGCGGTGAGTTCCCTGGCACGGACTTCATCCCTCGATTGTTCACGATTCACGTTCTGCTGGTTCCAGGTCTGATCCTCGCTTTGGTGACCGCGCACATGTTGATGGTCGTCTTCCACAAGCACACTCAGTTCCCTGGGCCTGGCCGCACCAACAACAACGTTGTTGGCTACCCGCTACTGCCTGTCTACATCGCAAAGGCCGGCGGCTTCTTCTTCATCGTGTTTGGTATCACGACGCTCCTCGGTGCGCTCGTCACAATCAACCCGATTTGGATGTTCGGTCCGTACGTTCCAAACGCAGTGTCGGCCGGCTCGCAGCCTGACTGGTACATGGGCTTCCTCGACGGCGCAGTCCGCTTGATGCCTGGCGTCGAAGTCACCATTCTCGGTGCGACTTTGAGCCTCAACATGATCGTTCCGGCCATGGTGATCCCAGGCATCATGTTCACTCTCATGGGCCTTTACCCATGGATTGAAGCGTGGGCCGCTGGCGACAAGTCAGCACACAACTTGCTCGATCGCCCTCGCAATGCACCGACCCGCACGGGTCTTGGTGTCATGGCGCTGACCTTCTACTGCATCTTGTGGGCATCCGGCGGTAACGACCTGATCGCAATCACTTTCGGTCTCTCGATTAACGCGATCACGTGGACTCTGCGCTTCGCACTGTTCCTGTTGCCACCGCTGGCGTTCTGGATCACGAAGCGAATCTGCTTGTCTCTCCAGCGTCGCGATCGCGACAAGCTGCTTCACGGTCGCGAGACTGGTCAGATCTTGCGCTTGCCACATGGTGAGTTCATCGAAATCCATGCACCGATCTCGGACAAGGAAAAGGCCAAGATCCTCTCAAAGGTGGACATCACTCCACTTGCCCTGCCGGCTGCTGCAGATGCGAACGGTGTAGCCCTTCCAAAGGCTGCCGGTCGCCGCATTCAGGCAAAGGTCTCTCAGTGGTTCTACGGTGACAACATCACTAAGCCAACCGCCGCCGAGATCGCTGAGGCTGAGGCGCACATGGCGCATGTCGAGGGCTCAAGCCACGATCATCACGCGGTGGAGTCACACTAATAACTCAAAAGTAAGGGCCGATGTCATGAATAGACATCGGCCCTTACTCATTGTTCGATAGTTTCCGCCTGTGATTTTTCTGCATGATGCAAGTGCTGGGGCCGCAGCAGAAACTCCTGAAGGTCGCGACCGTGTCATTGACGGTGTCCGCGCCTTCGCCATTGTGGGGGTTGTGTTCGGCCATCTCTTGATGGGTTTGGTCTATTGGAAAGACGGCGTGCCGTACCTCGGCAACCTCCTCGCCAGCTCGATACAGCTTCAATTGCTCACATGGTTGCTCCAAGTGATGCCGTTCTTCTTCATCGCAGGGGGTGCTGCAAATCTGCTGTCGTGGCAATCGGCAAGCGCCAAAGAAATGCCGTACCACATCTGGGTCTGGAACCGAGTTCGACGACTCATGAAGCCCATCATCATCTACATGGCCGTCATGGCTCCGGTTGGCGCCATCGTCTACAAGCTCGTCATGCCATCCGTCGCAACACCACTACTCCTTCTCACTACGCAGTTGCTCTGGTTCGTCGGCATCTACACGTTGATCACCGCCATGACTCCCCTGCTCATCCGCATGGAAGCAAAACTGCATTTTGCAGCGGCAGCTTTCTGGTTCGCGCTCGTCACGATGATCGATCTTGGTCGCCTCAGTTGGGGCTGGCCAGGTGGGCTCGGGCTCATCAACTTCATTGGCGTCTGGGCAATCGCAAGCCACTGTGGCTTCTGGTATATCCAGCGCCAGGCCAATCGCGCGCAGGTCACGGCCCTGGGTCTACTCCTGCTCGCACTCAACATCGTCATCGTGCGACTCGGGCCGTATCCAGTGTCGCTCGTAGGCCTGCCCGGCGAGGAATTCTCAAACATGGCGCCGCCGTCACTCGTCATGGCTATCCACACACTGATTGCATTCTGCGCGCTCACCGCACTTCGCCCAGCAATCGCTCGCTTCCTCGATGTGCCGCGCATCTGGCGACGGGTCGTCGAAATCAATATTGCAGCCATGACGATCTACCTTTGGCATCTACCGATGATTGTTCTGGTGACGTTGCTCTTCCACACCATCGGTTGGGATCGACCAAGCATCAGAACCGCGGAAGGCGTTGTCCTTCCCAGCGATGGATTCTTACTCGCCTCCATTCCTTACTGGGTGCTCGCGGCGTGGGCCATTTTCTGGCTCGTTCAAGTGCTGTGGTTCACGGAACAAATGCGACTTCCTTGGTGGGACAAGCGAGTTGAGAAGTCCTCGGGTAGCTGGCTTAATGAGCTCCTCGCAATATGCGGCGTAAGTGCCACTGGTGTGAGCTTGATCTTGCTCGCCGGCTCCGGTCTCGCGGGTTTCCCCAATCGTGTGACCGAGCTTTCAGGTTTCCGCTGGACAAGCGGCCAGGCAGTCATCGTGTTGGCGATTGGCATTGCGGCCATTCGAACAGCCGTAGCGATTGGCCCCAAAACCGAACCTAAGAACTAGCGTCAATATGACTGTGGCCCCAACAACGTCGGGGCCACAGTCATAAGTGCAGTCTTAGAAGTCTGCGAAATCGCCGCGCTGGTATTCAAACAGCCAGCCGAATACGCCCCAGAGTAAAACCGTCACACCAAGGACCATGATCCAGGTCGCGAAGATGAGTCCGACGAACGTGGTCGCTGCACCAGCAGCAACGGGCAGTGGCCACCATGAGTGCGGGCTGAAGAAACCGTAATCCGAATCAGCTTCTTCGATAGCAGCATCAAGGCGATCTTCTGGTCGAGTACCAACGCGCTTACCGGTGAACAGCACATAGGTTCCGATGATGATGGCGAGACCCGCATTGAGCGCGAGCACCGTCGTACCAATGACATCGCCAGTCATCGTCGAATAGATAAGTGCAATGACGCCGTAGAACGCTGCGGCGCTAACGAAGAGCCAGCCTTCAATCTTCATATTCAGTCTCCCTTAGTGGCTGTCTTCGAGTGCTTCAGGATGATGCAGGTCGAAAGCAGGACGCTCTGAGCGGATGCGAGGCAGGCTCACGAAGTTGTGCCGTGGCGGTGGGCAAGAGGTGGCCCACTCGAGCGATGCACCCCAACCCCATGGATCGTCGGATTCAACCAGTGGTGCGGTGCGGTAGGTCTTGTACACGTTGTAGATAAAGACCAACGTCGAGAGGCCGAGAATGATTGAACCGATTGTCGAGATCATGTTGAAGAGCGTGAAGCCATCGCTGTCGAGGTAATCGACGTAGCGACGTGGCATACCCATGACACCGAGCCAGTGCTGAATCAAGAACGTCATGTGGAAGCCCACAAACGCCAACCAGAAGTGCAGCTTGCCCAAGCGATCGTTGAGCATGCGACCGGTCCACTTGGGCCACCAGAAGTAAAAGCCCGCGAACATCGCGAACACGACGGTGCCGAAGACGACGTAGTGGAAGTGAGCCACGACGAAGTAACTGTCGGAGACATGGAAATCAATCGGTGGCATAGCCAAGAGCACGCCAGTGAGACCGCCGAAGAGGAAGGTGGCCAAGAAGCCAATCGTCCAGAGCATCGGAGACTCGAAACTCAGCGAGCCACCCCACATGGTGCCAATCCAGTTAAAGAATTTCACACCAGTCGGAACAGCAATGAGCATTGTCATCGTGCTAAAGAACGGCAAGTTGACCGCGCCTGTGACGTACATGTGGTGAGCCCACACAGCCATCGAAAGGCCAGCAATCGCGATGGTCGCGAAGACGAGGCCCTTGTAT
The DNA here is from genome assembly GCA_039800825.1 of Actinomycetota bacterium. Taxonomy (GTDB): domain Bacteria; phylum Actinomycetota; class Actinomycetes; order S36-B12; family UBA5976; genus JAFMIT01. The sequence continues at coordinate 3,090 of JBDLPZ010000069.1, read as the reverse complement.
CCGAAGATTGGCTTGCGGCTGAAGACGGGCAAGATCTCAGAAGCGATACCGAAGAATGGCAACGCCAAGATGTACACCTCTGGGTGACCGAAGAACCAGAAGAGGTGCTGCCAGAGCATCGCGCCACCGTTGGCCGCATCGAATACGACGGAGCCGAAGTGGCGATCGACTTCGAGAACAACGAGTGCTGCTGCGAGCACGGGGAAGGCCATGATGACGAGAACTGACGTCAGCAAGACGTTCCAGCTGAAGATGCTCATGCGGAACATCGTCATGCCTGGGGCGCGCATGGTGAAGATCGTGGTGATGAAGTTGACGGCACCGAGAATTGTGCCGAGACCACCGAGTGCGAGGCCGAGCAACCACAAGTCGCCACCGGCGCCTGGACTGTTGACCGCGTTCGATAGCGGCGCGTAAGCGAACCAGCCGAAGCTTGCAGCTCCGCCAGGGGTGAAGAAGCCAGCGGTCACCATCGAGCCGCCGAAGAGGAACATCCAGTAACCGAGCATGTTCAAACGTGGGAAAGCCACGTCTGGAGCGCCAATCTGCAGCGGCATGATGACGTTAGCGAAGCCAACGAACAGCGGCGTCGCGAACAAGAACAACATGATGGTTCCGTGCATCGTGAACAGCTGGTTGTACTGCTCGTTGTTGAGGAACTGAAGACCTGGGCGGGTGAGCTCCGCACGCATGATGAGGGCCATGATGCCTGCGAGCGCGAAGAACACCATCGAAGTGATCAAGTACATGTAGCCGATCGTTTTGTGGTCGGTTGAGGTGATCCACTTGACGACAGTGCGGCCGACTCGCTCTTCACGCGGCGCGTGTGGCGCTGCGTACTCAGACTGCGATGGGCGTGTCATTCGGTAACTCCTGCTGCGTCTGAAGAACGTCCACTGTCGAGAACACCGATCTGGCCGGCGTCACGCAGTGACTGGATGTGGGCGTCGTACTCAGCGCGCGTCACAACGTGCACATCGAACAACATGCGCGCGTGGTCGGCACCGCAGAGTTCGGTGCACTTGCCGGCATAGGTGCCGAGCTTGTTAGGGGTAGCTTCGAACTTATTGGTGCGGCCTGGGATGACGTCCATCTTGTGCAAGAAGGCTGGCACCCAAAAAGAGTGAATAACGTCTGGCGAGGTGAGTTCGAATCGAACGGTCTCATCGACAGGTAGGTACAACTGTGGACGTTCACCTGGCGTACCGATTTCGTAGACGCCTTCTTCGAGGTAGTTGAAGGTCCAAGACCAGCGGAAGCCAACCACGCCAACGGTGTGGTGTGGGCCATCGGTGAGATCCGTGAGTTCGGCCTGGTCGCGCCAGGTGAACATCGCCAAGACCAAAATCATCACCATCGGCGCTACGGTGTAGAGAATTTCGATAGGCAGGTTGTACTTCGTCTGCTCAGGCAAGTCGTTGTTGCGGCGACGGAAGCGAATCATCGCGAAAATCAAAAGGCCCCAGACCAAACCGCCGACGAGCCATGCGGCTAGCCACGAATTTGTCCAGAGCGCTTCGATAATCGAGCCCTCTTCGGTTGCTGGGGCTGGCATGCCCATCCGCAAGAACTCATCGCCGCTGCAGGCGGTCGTCATTGCCAGAACAGCAGCACCGAGACCGGCAGCACGCCACTTACGTCCACGACCCGAGGTTCGCGAGGTAATCACTCAAATTCCCATCGATCACGCCTCAGGACAGCTCGGAGAACCCGCGAGCCCAAGGGCAAAAATTGACGGGGTTAGGTTACCCCAGCAGCTGGGCATTTGAGCGTGAGGGTAGGCACAAATGAGTGACGATCTGAGCGTGAAATGCGCCACTCCAGCCTTGCCGCTAGAAGCCTGCGCGGGACGGGCTGACTGAGGGCGAGAACTGGGTGCCGCGACTACCCTTCACCCCGTGAGCAGTGAGCGGATTTACCTCGACTCGGTAGCGGGTCAGCCATGGCTGGGTGCCTCCCAAATCCTGCCGGCCGCGGCGGGTTTGGGCTGGTCACTGCCCAGCGGGGTCCATTTCGAAGCCTCGCGCACACGCGCCCTCATCGACACTTCTATCGACTCCCTCGCAAAGTCCTGGGGGGTGACCCCTGCGTCAATCGTCGCGGTGCACAACCTCGGCAATGCCTTCAGCCTCGCCGCCAAGAGCCTGACGGGCAACGTCAGGTACAGCCCCGCCAACCGAATCGGTCTGATCGATGCCACGAAATCGGTCGCGCCCGAAGCGAAACCGCTCACGATTGATGAATCCGGCTACCTCGTCGCGGTCGAGGCGGCTGACTGGACAGTGGCCCAAGCGGGCAACCATGAAATCGGCAGCGTGGACGACCTTGGCCCCCTCGGCGGCAAGTTGTTGGTCGATGCATCCGAATGGGCAGGCCGTATGCCGAGGAGCCCTGGCGGCGATGTGATCGTGACTCGCGCGAGTTCGTGGGGCGGCCCCGCCTCGGTGTGCTTCGTCGTCTACACCGACCGCGAGGCACCTGTCACTGCGCGCGAACGTCAACGCCTCTCTCCTGAGCCGACACTGACCGCCCTGGCAGTCAGCGCACTGGAACAGGTCGGCGATGTTGCAGCACGAGCAGCCCTTCACTCGGCGGCGATTGAGCAGCTCGCCAGCTCAGTGCAGCATATCTCCGGCGTAACGGTCCACGGCGACTTTGAGCGCCCGCGCCTGCCCCATCTGTTGTCGTTCTCCGTGCAGAACATCGACTCAGAAGCCCTCGCTATTGAGCTTGATAAGCGAGGGTTTGCAGTCGGTGCGGGTAGTGCATGCCTCAGTGAGACGCGTCAGTCCAGTCACGTGCTGAACGCGATGCATGTCGATTCCGGCGGCAATATTCGGATTTCGCTGCCATTGCAGACGACGGCCGATCAGGTAGAAGCGTTCGCTGCTGCCGTTGCCCCAGCAATCGAAGCGTGCCGTTAGCCGCGAGGGCAATCGATAAAGGTTGCTATTTCGGCTGATGCATCCGAGCCGTAGGCGTGATCAAAGCGATCAAGGAATTGCTGCTGCGACAAGTGATATTCCTGCGTGCCAATCGTCTCAATGACATAGGTCGCAAGCAGCGAGCCAATCTGGGCACAACGCTCTA
>JBDLPZ010000068.1:0-3996 GCA_039800825.1 Actinomycetota bacterium | reverse complement strand
ACTCTCGTCGCGGGTATCACCGATCCAGCTGGCAATTTCACTCCTACGCCAGCAGCGCAGGGTGTTCGCGTTGTCTCGGCAGCTGCAGCCAAATCAGTACGAGAAATGATGGAAAGTGTCGTCAGCGACGAAGGCACCGCGCCACAGGCGAAGATTCCAGGCTACCGAGTGGCCGGCAAGACTGGTACTGCTCAGGTGTGGAATAGCGAGATCAACAACTGGAAGGGCTACGTCGCTTCCTTCATTGGCTTCGCCCCTGCAGACAATCCTGAAATCGTGGTTGCAGTCAATCTTGTGAAGCCGAAGAATGGACACTACGGCGGCGTACTCGCAGCCCCGGTGTTCAAGAAGGTGATGACTGTCGCACTCGAGAAGTTCGCACTGCCTGCCACTGACAAGAAGTCACCACGACTTCCCCTGACGTGGTGATCCTCAATGCAACCGTGGCCCGTTTCCGTTTCCCTCGATGACGCAATCGCAGCGTTGGGTCTGTCGCTGCCGCTAACGCGCATGACGGTCACGGGGATCACCTACGACAACCGCCTCGTTCAACAAGGCTTTGTCTTTGCGGCGCTGCCAGGTCTCAAGCAACACGGAATCACTTACGCCGCTGCTGCGGTCGAGGCTGGCGCTGTCGCTGTCCTCACTGATGCAGACGGCGCACGCAAAGCGGCAGGACTGTCTGTCCCTGTCGTAGTGAGTGCAGACCCGCGCTCTGATATGGCTCTCATGGCCCGGTTCATCTATGGCGATGCGCAATCGCATCTGATCAGCGTCGGGATCACGGGAACGAACGGCAAGACCACTACTTCGTTCCTCGTTGAGTCGGCGATGAACGCGACCGTTGGTCCGACGATGCTGATGGGCACCACAGGAATGCGTCTGGGGGAGTGGAACAAGACTTCAGCTCGAACTACCCCAGAATCGACCGATATTCACTCGCTTCTCAACGACGCCCGCCACAGCGGTGCTCGTGGCCTCGTCATGGAAGTGTCTTCGCATGCGTTGCGCCTCGGCCGAGTGGATGGCATCACCTACGACGTCGCGGTCTTCACTGGTTTGAGCCCAGACCACTTGGATTTTCACAGCGACATGGAGGATTACTTCCAGGCCAAGGCAGAGCTGTTCACAGCTTCACGGGCACGTCGCGCCGTTATTTGCATTGAGAGTGAGTGGGGACAGCGACTGGCTCGCGAGTGCGACTTGCCTACATTGACAGTTGCGATGTCTGCACAAGCTGATTGGTCGGCCCGTGATGTCGTCATCGAAGCAGACGGCCATATGAACTTCACCGCGGTTGGCCCAAACTCGAGTTTTGGAGTCCGCCTAGGCATTCCCGGCGAATTCAATGTCCTCAACGCGCTCGCCACCATAGCTGTCGCAGACTCACTCAGTTTGCCTCTCGACACTTCGATTGAAGGCCTGGCCAACGTGTTTGTTCCTGGGCGTCTTCAGCGGATAGGTGCAGGTCAGGACTTCTTGGTACTCGTCGATTACGCACACACTCCAGATGCGGTCGCACGTGCGTTGGCAGTTGCCCGCGCTTGCACGTCTGGAAAAGTGACGGTGGTGCTCGGCTGCGGTGGCGACCGTGACTCATCGAAGCGCGGTCCTATGGGTGCTGCCGCGGCACTTGGAGCCGATGCAGTCGTTGTCACAGACGACAACCCGCGTTCAGAAGACCCGGCTCAGATTCGTGCAGCGGTGATGGCTGGTGTGCGAACACAGGACGCGAACCGCGAGGCGATTGAGATTGGCTCGCGCGCAGAAGCTATCCGCTATGCCATTAATGTGGCACAGTCTGGTGATTGCGTCATCATTCTCGGCAAGGGCCATGAGACAGGCCAAGACATCAACGGTGTCATCACCCACTTCGATGATCGCGAAGAAGCGACGGCTGCAATTGTGGAGCGTGGCGTGTGAGATTCACCCTTGCAGACATTGCTCGCGCTACCAGCGGAACCACCAATTCGCCTGACGTGTGGATTAGTGGAGTTTCTACCGACTCTAGAACCGCTGGTGAAGGCGATTTGTTTGTAGCCATTCGCGGCGAAAACTTCGATGGGCACGCATTCATTGGGCAGGCACTGAGCAGTGGCGTCGCAGCGGTCGTGTCTGAACACCAAGTTGATGGTCCGCACGTGCTGGTTGAAAACACTCTCACCGCGCTCGGTGACATTGCGCGACTGCATCGCGAGCGGTTGTCAGCGCGCGTGGTGGCTGTCACTGGCTCAAGCGGCAAGACCTCTACTAAAGACTTGTTAGCTCAAGTGCTCACGACCTTTGGTGACACAATCGCGCCGCCCGGCTCTTTCAATAATGAAATTGGTTTGCCTAACACTGTGCTTTCCGCGACCCGCGATACGCAGTACCTGGTACTCGAAATGGGTATGCGCGGTCTTGGCCACATTCGCTACCTGTGCAACATTGCGAGACCTGATGTAGCCATCTTGCTCAACGTCGGTAGCGCGCATATGGAACTGCTCGGATCTCGCGCGGGCATTGCTCAAGCTAAAGCCGAGATTCTTGAAGGACTGACCCCAGACGGCGTCGCAGTTCTCTACGCAGATGACTCGCTTATTGCTGGCATGCGCGATCGCACACGCGCACGCGTCCTGACTTTCGGTGAATCACCATCGGCAGATGTGCGTGTCTCTGATGTGGTTCTCGACTCGATGGCGAGAGCTAGTTTTGTAGTCACATTCCAAGGCAATACTTCCAACGTGCGGCTCCAGCTCGCGGGAGAGCACCAGGTGCTCAATTCTGCGGCCGTGATTGCAGCATGTGTCGGCATGGGACTCGATTTCGAGAAGGTCTGCGCCGCATTGTCGAGTGCTACCAACGCCAGCAAATGGCGCATGGAGGTCACCGAGCTTCCCCGAGACATCACCCTCATCAACGACGCGTATAACGCCAACCCTGAATCGATGCGAGCTGGACTCAAGGCGCTCAAAGCCATGTCTGAGGGTCGTCGATCATGGGCGGTCCTCGGCGAAATGCGCGAGTTAGGCGATGACCGAGTCGCAGCCCACGATGAGATCGGGCGCCTGTGCGTTCGACTCGACATCAATCGGCTCGTGGCCATTGGCGATGCTGGCAAGATCATTCAGATGGGCGCAGCTCAAGAGGGCTCCTTTGGAAACGAAGCAGCTCATGTTGCGACCGCCGAAGAAGCTATTGAAATGTTGAAGCGTGAAGTTCGGCCTGGCGATGTGATTTTCATCAAGGCCAGCCGCGGCGTCGCACTTGAGCGCGTGGCGATAGCCCTCATCGACCACTTCTCACGGGAGAATTCGCGCCCATGAGGTTGGTTCTGATTGCCGGCGCGTTTGCCATGCTCGCGTCGTTTATCTTGACTCCGGTATTCGCCAAACTTCTTCGCGCACGCGGCTTGGCGCAGGCAATCCGCGAATCCACCGATGACGTGCACTACCCAGAGCACCAGACCAAGGTTGGCACCCCTTCAATGGGCGGCGCCGCATTCCTCCTAGCGCTGGCTATCGGCTACGCGGTCGCTCATCTCGTGACGTGGCGTGCACCGAGCTACTCCGGGCTGTTGGCGTTCTATCTCACTTTTGCGCTCGGCTCGGTCGGTCTCGCTGATGACTACCTCAAGATCTTTAAGCAGCGCAGCGCTGGCATCCGTGCCCGCACCAAGCTCATCGGTCAGGCTTTCGGCGCATTGAGCTTCGCGTGGTTAGCGCTTCAGGACCCGACTGGCGTTGGCATTAGCCCAGCCAGCCAGGCGATCAGCCTTGTACGCGACCTTCCGATTGTGCTTCCGACTGTGATTTTTGTTCTCTGGGTGTGGCTGATGGTCACCGCCACGACTAACGGTGTAAATCTCACTGACGGGCTTGATGGTCTAGTGACCGGCGCGGCCGTCATGAGCTTCGGTGCCTACACGCTGCTCGGCGTGTGGCAATACGGACAGGCATGCGTGTGGGAAGTGACGCCACGTTGTTACAGCGTTGCGGATCCGCTCGACCTCGCAGT
>JBDLPZ010000067.1:0-4682 GCA_039800825.1 Actinomycetota bacterium | reverse complement strand
CAGGTACTTGCCGTCGCGGCGAATCACGAACGACACAATCGACAGACGATCGGCCTCGTGGTTGCCGAGAATCTGAATGTTGGGATGGTCCTCGAGTGCATGCACGGCGCGATGCACGAAGTCATGCTCGTATTGACGAATCACATCGAGACCGACTGTGTTCTTGAGCTTAAACACGAGCCCGGCGCGAATCGCCTCCACGATCGCCGGTGTGCCACCTTCTTCGCGATGCTCGACGTCGCGGAGATACACATGCTCGTACTCGTTGACGTACGCGACCGTGCCGCCGCCGACTACATCCGGCACGGAGTTGTTGACGATGTCTTTGCGCACAATCAAAATGCCGGGCGTCGATGGGCCACCGATGAACTTGTGCGGCGACAAAAAGATCGCATCTTTATAAGCGAGCGGGTGATCGCAGCGCGGATTCATTTCGATGTCGATGTACGGGGCTGCCGCGCCGAAGTCCCAACAAGCCAATGCGCCATGCTCGTGCAACAGCTGCGATATCGCATGCGTATCGCTGACGATGCCCGTGACGTTGCTCGCGGCTGAGAACGAACCGATGCGCAATGGCCGCGCAGCGAACTCGACGAGCCGCGCCTTCAACACATCAATATCAATATGGCCGTCAGCGTCTTCTGGAATGACGACGACATCAGCGATGCTCTCTCGCCATGGCAGTTCATTCGAATGATGCTCAAACGGTCCGATGAACACGACAGGTCGCTCTGAAGCAGGAATCAGAGAGCTCAGCTGATAGCGAGCATCCAAATCTGCAGGCAGTCGCAGGTTCATCATGCCGATGAACTTGTCGATTGCGCCAGTGCTACCCGAGCCAGCGAAAATCACCGCGGTGGTGTCGTCACCGTTGACCGACTGCTTTATGACTGCGCGGGCATCTTCACGCAGACGCGTCGTTTGGAGGCCAGTGCCGCTCGACTCCGTGTGTGTGTTCGCATAGCGCGGGAGCACCTCGTCGGCGATGAAGTCTTCGATAAACGTCAACGCGCGACCTGACGCCGTGTAGTCCGCATATGTCACGCGACGATCGCCAAACGGCGTCGCAATCACAGTGTTGTCACCGATGACTGCCGCACGAATCGTTTCGAGAAGCGGCTGAGCAGGCAGGTCGGCTGACCGCGGGGGAATGGTGAGGCGCTGCTCCATGCCCCCAAGCCTAAGAGTCTGACTCTCGTAGGCTTGGACTGTGTTGAAGATTTCGCAGGAACTTGTGGACGCCATCGTCAAGCACGCTCGTGCCGACCATCCGGACGAGGCATGCGGTGTGATCGCTGGTCCAATCGGCAGCGACAGTCCGCAGCGATTTGTCCCAATGCTCAATGCAGCTCGTTCTCCGAACTTCTACGAATTCGATTCCGGCGACCTGCTGCGTCTGTACCGCGACATGGATTCTCGCGACGAAGACCCAGTCGTCATCTACCACTCGCACACCCACACTGAGGCCTATCCCTCGCGCACGGACATCACGTATGCCAGCGAGCCGAACGCCCATTACGTACTCGTCTCCACCCGAGAAACCGGCAACGACGACGACGGCCCGTATGAATTCCGCTCGTTTCGCATTGTCGATGGCGTCGTGACCGAGGAAGACGTCGAAATCACCGCTTAATCGCGGCTCTCGCAAGTCTTTTGCAGCAAAGCTTCTCGGTTCGCGATTGGTTGAGCCGTCAATTAACCTTGGGGCATGGCAATTCAGGTAAGTCTCCCCACCATTCTGCGTCCGCTCGCGAACGACCTTCGCCGCGTTGATACCGAAGGTGCGAACTTGGCTACTGCGATCGATAACCTCGATGCTGCGTACCCAGGTCTCAAGGATCGTCTCGTTGAAGATGGCGGTTTGCGCCGTTACGTCAACATCTACATCAACGATGAAGACGTGCGCTTCCTCGGCGGCCTTGAGGCGACCCTCGCTGATGGCGATCGCATCGACGTCTTGCCTGCCGTCGCTGGTGGACAGTGACCCGTTTCGATGACCTGCTCTCGTCTGTAGGTCGCACCCCACTCGTCGGACTTCCGCGGCTTTCGCCTGCGCCGAACGTCCGCCTCTGGGCGAAACTCGAAGACCGCAATCCGACGGGCTCGGTCAAGGACCGCGCTGCGCTTGCGATGATCGAAGCTGCCGAACGCGATGGCCGCCTCAAGCCTGGCGACACCATCCTCGAGCCGACCTCCGGCAACACGGGCATCTCGCTGGCCATGGTCGCCAAACTCAAGGGCTACAAACTCATCTGCGTCATGCCAGAGAACGTCAGCTCAGAGCGCACTCAGCTGCTGACGATGTGGGGCGCGCAGATCATCACGTCGCCAGCGGCGGGTGGCTCCAACGAGGCCGTGCGCGTAGCCAAAGAGATTTCAGCGCAGAATCCAGACTGGGTCATGCTCTATCAGTACGGCAATCCAGCCAACGCGCTTGCGCACTACAACGGCACGGGTCCGGAACTTCTCGAAGACCTTCCCGAAATCACTCACTTCGTGGCCGGGCTTGGAACCACTGGCACTCTCATGGGTGCTGGCCGTTACCTGCGCGAGCACAAGCCAGACGTCGAAATCGTCGCGGCCGAGCCGCGCTACGGCGAACTCGTTTACGGCCTGCGCAATCTTGAAGAAGGCTTCATCCCCGAGCTCTACGATGCATCGGTTTTGACGTCGCGATTCTCAGTCGGACCGCGCGACGCTGTGGAGAAGATGCGCCTGCTTCTCGAAAAAGAAGGCATCTTCGCCGGCGTCTCGACTGGCGCAATCCTGCACGCAGCGATGGGTGTCGCCAACAAGGCGCTCAAGGCTGGCCAGTCGGCAGACATCGCTTTCATCGTGTGCGACGGTGGCTGGAAGTACCTCTCGACCGGCGCTTACGACGGCACACTCGACGATGCCGAAGACAAGCTCGACGGACAGTTGTGGGCCTAAACGGTAAGTCGTCCGTTTAGAGTCGCCCTATGAACAACGCGCCGATTGGCATTTTCGACAGTGGAGTCGGTGGACTCACTGTTGCGCGTTCCATCATTGATCAGCTGCCTCACGAAGAGCTCATCTACATCGCTGATACCGCTCGTGGTCCATACGGCCCACGCGCCATCGCTGAGGTGCGTGCTTTCGCCATCGACATCATGGACGAACTCGTCCGTCGCGGCGTCAAGATGATTGTCATCGCGTGCAACACTGCCAGTGCTGCTGTGCTGCGCGATGCCCGCGAGCGCTACGACATCCCAGTGGTGGAAGTAATCCAGCCAGCCGTGCGTCGCGCCGTCGCGACGACTCGCAGCGGCAAAGTCGGCGTTATCGGTACGCAGGCCACCATCACATCGGGCGCATACGAAGACGCATTCGCGGCAGCTCCTCAGGTCGAGATTACGACCCAGGCTTGCCCAACCTTCGTCGGCTTCGTCGAAGCAGGCATCACGACCGGCCCAGAACTCCAAGCCGCGGCCAACGAATATCTCGCATCTATTCGCGCCGCCGGCGTCGACACTCTCGTGCTCGGCTGCACTCACTACCCGCTGCTCACGGGCATCATCCAGTACACCGTCGGCGATGACGTGACTCTCGTCTCGAGTGCGGAAGAAACCGCCAAAGACGTCTACCGCACTCTGACTGCTGCTGATCAGCTCCGCGACATCGCGGCTCCAGCGCCGCATCACGAGTTCCTTGCGACCGGCGACGTCGCTGGTTTCGCGGCACTCGGCCGCCGCATTCTCGGTGGGGCAGTGGAGCCAACCCAAGTTTCGTTCGGTAGCACGAACTAACAAATCGGGTGCGCATAGGGTTCGCCCTATGACACGTTCTGACGGCCGCGCGGCCAATCAACTTCGCGAAGTAACTTTTGAACGCGGCTGGTCACAGCACGCAGAAGGCTCTTGCTTGGTGAGCTTCGGCAACACCAAGGTCCTCTGCACGGCGTCGTTCACGCAGGGCGTTCCTCGCTGGCGCAAAGACTCAGGCCTCGGCTGGGTCACGAGCGAATACAGCATGCTTCCGCGCGCGACTAATACCCGCAACGACCGCGAATCTGTCCGCGGCAAAATCGGTGGTCGCACTCACGAAATCTCCCGCCTCATCGGCCGCTCGCTTCGCGCCGGCATCGATTACGCGGCACTCGGCGAAAACAGCATTGTCATCGACTGCGACGTTCTTCAGGCTGACGGCGGCACGCGCACTGCGGCGATCACCGGCGCGTGGGTCGCACTTCACGACGCGATCGCATGGGCAGAGACCAACGGTCACATCAAGAACTCAAAGTCAGTTCTCACTGACACGGTGCAGGCCGTCTCTGTCGGCATCATCGACGGAGAACCACGCCTTGATCTTCATTACGAAGAAGACGTTCGCGCCGACACCGACATGAACATCGTGATGGTCGGCCGCGGCACGTTCGTCGAAGTACAGGGCACTGCGGAAGGAGTGCCATTCGACCGCGCACGCCTTAATGACTTGCTCGATCTCGCTACCTCTGGTTGTGCAGATCTGTCTCGTCTGCAGCGTGAGGCAATCGCGTAATGATTGAAATCGTTCTCGCGACTCGCAACGCCCACAAAGTGATGGAAGTGCAGCGCATCCTCGATGCGATCTGCGATGACATCAAAGTTGTCGATCTCTCCGCATGGCCCGACGCACCCGATGTCGTCGAAGACGCACCAACTTTCGCAGGCAATGCGCTGCTC
>JBDLPZ010000066.1:0-8535 GCA_039800825.1 Actinomycetota bacterium | reverse complement strand
GCATGGTGCTTCACGAAATGCGTCGTGGCATCAACATCCACGAGCAGGCATTCGATGTCACTCGCGAACTTCGCGAAGACCTCATGGGTCACAAGGGTCGCGTGCTCTGGTTCACTGGTCTTTCAGGCTCCGGTAAGTCGACGATTGCGAGCGAAGTCCAGCGGCAGCTGCACGGCCGCGGGATTCACACGTACGTGCTCGATGGCGACAATGTCCGTCTCGGCCTGAACAAGGACCTCGGATTTACCCCAGAAGATCGCGCAGAGAATGTGCGTCGCGTGGGTGAACTCGCGAAGCTCATGATGGATGCAGGTCTGGTCGTGATCGTCAGCCTGGTGTCACCATTCCGCGAGGATCGCGACGCCGTACGCGCAGGCTTTGCCGAGAGCGACTTCGCTGAAATCTTCGTTGATACTCCGCTTGAGGTCTGTGCGCAGCGCGACGTTAAGGGTCTATATGCACGTGCAGAACGCGGCGAGATTCCGAACATGACCGGCATCGGCCAGGACTATGAAGTGCCACTCAACCCGACGCTCACTGTCGCCGGCACCGGTGAATTGGCTGACTCAGTCGCCAAGGTCATCACAATCGCAACGAAGTAAGGGACGCTCATGCAAGAGATTTTCCAGTTCGCAGTTGCGGGTGGTTTCGCGCAGATGATCGACGGAATGCTCGGCATGGCCTTCGGAGTCATCTCTTCAACACTGCTGGTGGCTCTTGGCGCTGCGCCGGTCGGGGCATCGATGGCTACTCACTTCGCCAAGTTCGGCACCTGTGCAGCTAGCGGCATCGCTCACTGGCGACAAGGCAACGTCGACAAGGGCATCGTGCTTCGACTCGGTCTCGCAGGCGCACTTGGCGCGGTCCTGGGCGCGGGCGTGCTCGTCCACGTTGCGATGGGCGATGCCAAAGTCTGGATGTCAGCTCTGCTGATGTTCTTGGGCTTCTTGATCTTGCTTCGCTTCGGTGCAGACATTCGTTTGATTCCTGCGATCTCTGGCCGTCCTCGCTCGAACATGCTCGTACCGCTCGGTCTTATCGGCGGCTTCGTCGACGCGACTGGTGGTGGCGGTTGGGGTCCGGTCACGACACCGACTCTGTTGACCGTGACTAAAACCGAACCACGAATGGTTATCGGCACCGTCAACGCCGCCGAGTTCATCGTTGCCTGCGCAGCGACTCTCACCTTCTTGATCACCGCATCGATGGAAGGCATGGTCTGGCAGCCAGTTATCGGCCTTATCGGCGGTGGCGTCCTGGCTGCACCAATTGCAGCCCGTCTCGCTGGCAAGTTCCCGCATGCTCCGCTTGGCACTCTCGTCGGTGGCCTGGTTGTGCTCACGAATGCCAACACCATCATGATCGGCACTGAAGTTATCGATCACACTCGCGTGTGGGTGCTTTTCGGAATCTTCGTCGGTGCGATCTTGTTGGCTGCAGCTGCATGGCGTCGCGAAAAGCAAGAAGCCGGAATCGCTGACGATCCCGACTTCGTTGCGGAGAATTCTTAATTCTTCTTCGTGTGCATGTGCTCGAGCTTTCGATCGAGCACTCGCTGCCACACCTTTTCATCGAATCGCACACCGAGAAGGTCGCAGACCGACTGCGGCGCCGCGGCATCTGAGATGAAGTCTTCGTAAGTCACAACAACGCTCGAGTCGGTGTGCGTTGCAGCGTAGGCACGTGCACGCTCTTCGAACTTCTCAAGCTTTGCGCGGTCGCGAGCTTTCTTCTCCGGTTCCATCTCAGCCCACCAGCCACTCTTCATGGTGTTGTCGAGATTGCGGAACAAAAAGATGATCGCACCGGGTGAGTGCAGTGAGCGCAGCCAATCGAGAGTTTCGTCGAACTGCTCAGGGTTGACGTAGGAATACCAGCGGATTTCTTTGAAGCCAATCGTCTTAGGAATCGGCCGCGATGGATAAAGCTGATTGAGCATTGCGTCCGCAATGTCTCGACGCCAGCGCTTCGGAGTGAACTGGTGTGAGCCGTACCAGGGGCTCTCTGGATTTTCGCGACCCTTGTATGGCTTCTGGCGAGAGTCGCGCAGCTTCTGCTCAGCATCCATCGCAGGCAAAGGGAACAAGTAGTTCTCGCCTTTTAGATCGACTCCAGGCAAGTGCGTCAGGTACCGCGTGAGAAGAGTCGAGCCGCTGCGGCCGTATGTCACGACGTAGACGGATCGCATCTTGCTGTAGCCGGAATATGGCGGCAGCACGCGACCGAGGAATTTGCGTAGCCAGAGAGGCAAGTACGCGCGTGCCGTGTAGCGACGCACGATGCGCATTGGGTCTTTGATCACTCGCACAACGCGACCGACGATCGAAGCCATCTGAGTTCCTCCGGCAGTTAGTGGTGCAAGCCTAAGTGAGGCCTACAAGAAAGAGACGTGCGTGAGTTCTTCGCTCACTCGCCATAGCTCTGCGCCGAGTGATTCGCTTCGCGCGATTGGATTAGGAGTCACCAACCGCGGATAGCCCCGCCACTCGCCCCAGCCGTCTGGCCCTGCGTACGCGCCGCCTGGGATTTCGATAGAGGTCGCTGCGTACAACTGTGGCAGCGCGCCCATGTCGGCAGACTGCCCGATGACTGATTCGATGCGGTTGGTAAGCGAACGAAGGGGCCCGCCGATTCCAGGAGCAACGCTTGCTGACAAGTTTGTTGCGCTGTAGCCGGGATGTGCTGCGACCGATGAGAACGCGACGTGGCCGCGCGCCGCAGCACGGCGCTCAAGTTCAAAGGCGAACAACAGGTTGGCGAGCTTGCTCTGCATGTACGCGCCCCATGCGCTGTAGCTCTTCTCGGCATTGAGGTTGGTGAAGTCGATCTTGCCTGGCTTGTGTGCGTTGGACGCGAGGGTCACGACGCGAGGGCGATCGCTGCGCATGAGCGAATCCCACAGGCGGGCCGTCAGCGCAAAGTGGCCGAGATGATTCGTGCCGAACTGCAGCTCAAACCCGTCGGCGGTGCGGGCGAGGGGAGGAGCCATGACGCCGGCGTTGTTGATGAGGCAATCGACCGCAGAGCCGCTGAGCGACTGCGCGAACTCCTGAATGCTCGCCAGGGATGCAAGATCAAGCGACGCCACTGTGACGTTGGCGTGAGCAAGCTCCGCTCCGATCGCCTGGCTGATGGCGGCGAGGGCCGCTTCACCCTTGGATGCCGAGCGGGAGGTCAGGGTGACCTTCGCGCCAGCTCTGGCCAGTTCGCGAGCCGTGACGAGCCCGAGGCCGCTATTGCCACCTGTGACCACAAAGTGCAGCCCCCGAACATCAGGCATATCGGCGGGGGTCCAGCGGATTCGCACAGCGTGAGCAGTCATGAGCGCAGCCTTCCATTTCGAGGGCTCAGGGGCGATTTCGACCCACCCGCCTCTGTGGGCTATCCTTCGCGGGCTGTTAACGCCGCAAGGCGAAAACTGCGCCCCCTTAGCTCAGTAGGCAGAGCGTCTCCATGGTAAGGAGAAGGTCTGCGGTTCGATTCCGCAAGGGGGCTCTGAACCAGAAGTCGACGGGCTTTTGTTTCGGGGCGGGGTAGCTCAGCCTGGTAGAGCAAGCGGCTCATAATCGCTGTGTCGCCGGTTCAAGTCCGGCCTCCGCTACGTAGAGGCTCATTCGTGAGTCTCAGCATGTTTCGCAACCGCGGGATATGTCCCAGCAAGGCTAGGAGATTGCTATGGCTAAACAATCCGATATCCGTCCGAAGATCACCATGGCATGTGGCGATTGCAAAGGACGTAACTACATCACCCGCAAGAATCGTCGTAATGACCCAGACCGTATTGAGTTGAGCAAGTTCTGCCCAACCTGCGGCAAGCACACGACGCACAAGGAAACCCGTTAATTCGGATCCACGTCTTGCCACAGAGGCTGTCTTCTTCGGAAGGCAGCCTCTGTTGTTTATCGGCTTAAAGTTCGCGCATGCCGCGCATCTACATCATGGGCATTTCCGGCTCGGGCAAGAGCACGCTCGCCCGTCAGCTGGCCGCGAAGTACGCATGTGAGCACATTGAGTTGGACTCAATTCATCACCAGCCAAACTGGACGCCCATCAGCGACGAAGCGTTTGCCGCTGCGTTAGCTCCGCGTCTCGCGGCTGACTCCTGGGTAGTGGATGGAAATTATTCGCAAGTGACTCACCTCGTGATGGAGCGAACGGAGACTTTGCTGCTGTTGGACTACCCGCGTTCGCTCGTCATGCGACGGGTTATCGCTCGCACTCTGCGACGTAGTCTTCGCCGCGAAGTGCTGTGGAACGGCAATCGCGAGTCGATGTGGAATCTTTTCAAGTCCAATCGCGAAGACAACATCGTTTTGTGGGCATGGTCGATGCACCCATACCGACATGAACGCAACCTGGAGTTCGAAGCGCAGTGGAGAGACCAGGGTCGCGCCGTCCAACGATTTGAGACCCCACAACAAACCGCTGACTGGCTCGGCGCCATTTAGGCTAGGCCGCGAACGAGAGGAGTTGCTGTGGCACTTGATCCAGCAAACATCGGAAAGAGCTTCGTCTCTGATCAGACGTATCTGGTCGGTCGCGAGAAGGTGCGTGAGTTTGCTCGCGCCGTCGGCGAGATTTCGCCGCTGTGCCATGACGTCGCTGCCGCCCAGGCGGCTGGCTATGCAGACGTAGTCGCGAGCACAACTTTCCCGATTGCTATCACTCTCGAAATTGTTGGTGACTTCGTGACTGACCCAGCCGTTGGTCTCGACTGGTCGCGCGTCGTTCATGGTGATCAGCGTTTTGCATACCAGCGCCCCATCGTGGCCGGCGATGAACTCACCGTCACCACAGTGATTGAAGACATCAAAGCGATCGCAGGCAATGACATGATCACTGTGCGCAGTGATCTCAGCGATGCCGCCGGTGCCGCAGTCGCTCAGGTATGGACCAGCCTTGTTGCGCGAGGAGATGCAGCATGAGCCGCCCAACTCTTTCCACCATCGCTGTCGGCGATCAGCTCCCAGAAGTCGCTGTCCAGTTCACTCGCGCCGATCTCGTTCGCTACGCAGGCGCCTCTGGCGACCTCAACATCATTCACTGGAACGAGCGCACGGCACTCGCCGTCGGTCTGCCCGGTGTGATTGCACACGGCATGCTCACGATGGGTCAGGCCCTTAACGTTGTGACGCGCTGGACTCAGGATCCGACTGCAGTCGTCGACTACCAGGTGCGTTTCACCCGCCCAGTTGTGGTGCCAGATAACGACGAAGGCGTCACCGTGACTTTCGGTGGCAAGGTGTCTGCGATTAACGAAGACGGCACGGTCAAGGTCGACATCAGCGCGGTCTTTGAAGAAAAGACTGTGTTGGCGCGATCTTCAGCACTTGTGCGCCTCAGCTAATGACTGCAATTCCGGCGGAGGTTCAGGCGCTCGCCGACCAGCGCCTCGCGGCGCGAGCAGCTAAGGACTGGGCGCTTTCGGATGAGCTGCGCACGGCTATTTCGGACGCAGGTTGGATCGTCGCGGACACCTCCCAGGGTTACACACTCACGCCGAAGCCCTTGTTCTCGCAGTTTGCCACTCTCGCGGCTGTGCCAGAGTCGGATGCGAGTCTGGAAAGCGAGCTCGTTTCGATTGACCTCATCGTCGACGGTTGGCCAGAAGACGTCACGACGTGTGTGCAGGCGCTGTGCGCTTTCATGCCGTCCAATGCCCGGATTTCAGTTCTCGAACTCGGCAACGTCGACGGTGCTGGCGAGGTTCTTGAGAAGTTGGCAAGCGCAGACTCTCGCATTTCTGTCATCCACGTGGCGCAGACTTTGAGCGAATGCGGCTGGGCAGCAGCGGTAACCAAGATGTTGCGAATCAACAACGCCGCGGCACACGTTGTTATGGATATCTCGACTGTGTTGTCTGGTGACGCCATCACGCCACTAGTTGATGCGCTCGGCGGCGGTGTCGTAGTCGCGGGCTGGCGTGGCGTCAACGTCAAACTCGATGATGAGTGGCGGTCCTTCAGCGATGCGGCCGCCGGCGAAGTAGATGCAGTCCTCTCGTATCTCTTCGCTGTAGACACAGCAGCAGCCCGGGCCACGGGACCAGATCTCAAAGCGAAGTTCTATCGCAACGCCGACCTTGAGTGGTCGTTGCGTCTGCGCTTGGCGGGCGGCAAAGTGGTTGTGCCGACAAATGATTTGCCATGCGCGCAGGCACGCCATCACGGTTATCACGACACAGATAGTGTTTACCGTGATCGTGAATCGCGGAAAACCTACGATCGGTTATTGAAATCGTTCCGGCACAAGCCTGAAATCCTTGCGCCTCGTCACTAAGCAGGTTGTCATGAACTGGGATGCGTTGCGGATTCGCAACCCTCGCTTCTTGATTGCGGCCGTTGTTGTCGTGGCGTCAGTCATTGCGATGAACACGAACTGGTCGTTCCTGCATTCTGTGTCGAACCGAGACTTGACTCAGGCTGCTCAGCGTGAGTTCGCGGCGCACTGGTCTGTGATGAACACAGGCAAGCCGCTCAGGCCGTTTCCGTATTCGACTCAAGCAGCCGAATTCGAACAGCTGTCAGAGCAAGCCGTGACTTGGTACAAGGAGCTCAAAGCTAAGGGCAAAGGCAAGCCGCTCGATCAGCATCCGAACGTCTTGTGGACCATTGAGGTGGCAGACGCTGTCCGCGAGGACTCCATCAGCGAGCCACGAATGACCATGACAGTCCGGGTGTACGCGACTGATTGCTACAAGAAAGTCGTGACCCAGGAGAACTGCGTCGGCTATCCATCGTTCGTGACTGAGGAGCGGGTCGCTCTTCACTTCGGCGAAGTCGACGGTGTGTGGCGCGTGACCAACTATCAGCTGCTCGCCGAGTATCTGTTCAAGAACGACGACCGGCTGTTTTGGCTTTGCTTGCGAGATGGTGACGACTCTGACTGTCCCGTCGCCCCAAACAGATAGAGCTCCGAACGAATAGTCTTCGGTCGTGCCGATCGTGACCCACAACGAGGATCTCGCCGACCACACGACTCTGCGCGTGGGTGGTCTGGCGGACAAAGTTGTGCTGGCTCAAACCCAAGATGAGATTCTTGCGGCAGTCCAAGAAGCAGATGCCGCGGGCACTGCGCTGCTCATTCTCGGTGGTGGAAGCAACGTGGTAATCGCCGACGACGGCTGGCGCGGCACTGTGCTGTTGATTCGTACCCGCGGATTCGAAGTTGCGGCCGATGCCTGCAGTGGCGCCATGGTCACGGTCCAAGCGGGCGAATCGTGGGACGACTTTGTCGCTGAATGCATCGCACGCGAATGGTCTGGGGTCGAAGCGCTCTCTGGCATTCCGGGCACAGTCGGTGCGACCCCGATTCAAAACGTCGGCGCATATGGCCAGGACGTTTCGCAGACGATCGCGAGTGTTCGCACTTACGACCGCACCCTCCAACAGATTCGCACTTTCTACTTCGCTGATTGCGAGTTCGGCTATCGCGATTCCGTCTTTAAGCGCAATCCTGGCCGCTACGTGATCTTGGATGTCAGTTTCCAGTTGCGGCTCGATCACCACTCGCAGCCAGTCGCTTATCCAGAACTAGCGACTCGTCTCGGCGTTGAAGTCGGCAAGCGCAGTTACAGCGACAAAGTGCGCGCTGCCGTGCTGGAACTTCGTGCCACCAAAGGCATGGTGCTCGACCCAGTCGACCATGACACGTGGTCAGTTGGTTCCTTTTTCACAAACCCAGTCGTTGAACCAGCAGCGTTGGGCTCACTTCCAGCCGATGCTCCACGCTGGCCACAAGCAGATGGCCGCCTCAAGCTCAGTGCGGCGTGGCTTATCGAGAATAGCGGTCATCCAAAAGGTTTTGGCCTCAACGATCGCGCGCAACTTTCGTTCAAGCATTCACTCGCTCTCACCAACCGCGGCACTGCGACCGCAGGCGACGTGATGGAGCTGGCTCATCGCATTCAGCACGACGTACACGAAAGGTTCGGCATCGACCTTGCGATCGAACCGAACCTCGTGGGGGAGTTCTAAGAGACCCCGATTACTTGGCTTCGCCGAGTAGTTTCTGAAGGCGAGTGACGCCTTCAACCAAATCGTCATCACCGAGTGCGTATGACAAGCGAATGTATCCCGATGGGCCGAAAGCTTCGCCTGGAACGACAGCAACTTCAGCTTCATCAAGAATGAGCGCGGCCAACTCTGCAGACGTATTGCAGACCTTGCCGCGAATCTCCTTGCCAAGCAGACCCTTGACGGATGGGTATACGTAAAACGCACCTTGTGGCGTTGGGCAGACAACGCCCGGAATTTCGTTGAGCATCGAGACCATCAGCTTGCGACGACGATCGAATGCAACCTTCATTTCTTCGACGGCTGTGAGATCGCCATTGAGTGCTGCGATCGCTGCGCGCTGTGCAACGTTGTTGACGTTCGATGAGAGGTGTGACTGCAAGTTGGTGGCTGCTTTGATGACGTCCTTCGGTCCGATCATCCAGCCCACGCGCCAACCAGTCATTGCGTAGGTCTTCGCGACACCATTAAGAATGATGGTGCGGTCTGCGAGTTCAGGAACGACGACTGGCATCGATGG
>JBDLPZ010000065.1:0-8444 GCA_039800825.1 Actinomycetota bacterium | reverse complement strand
CCCATCTTGAGAAGCATGGCGCTCCTCTCGACTACATATTCATCGATTGCCCCCCAAGCCTCGGCCTGCTCACGATCAACGCTCTCGTGGCCGCTCGCGAGGTTCTCATCCCCATTCAGTGCGAGTACTACGCGCTCGAGGGCCTCGGGCAGCTTCGGAAGACCGTGGAACTCATCCGCGACAATCTCAATCAATCACTGCACATCAGCGCTATCTTGTTGACGATGTACGACGGCCGCACCCGCCTCAGCCAGGATGTCGCCGATCTTGTACGCCAATCCTTCTCAGAGGTGGTCCTGGAGACCGTCATCCCGCGCTCTGTACGTATCTCAGAGGCCCCAAGCAACCAGCAGACAGTCTTGGGCTACGACCCAACTTCTACGGGTGCAGAGGCCTATATGGCCGCCGGCCGCGAGCTCGCACGCCGACTTCCAGAGGTGAGCGCGTAATGGCGGCAGCAAATCGTGGTCTCGGCAAGGGAATCGGCGCGCTGATCCCCAATGTAACTCAGCCACAGCAGAAAGCACCTGAGAAAACCGCTCCAATTTCGACAGAATCACCTCAAGTTGTCCAAAATCCCGAGGTGACAGCTGAATCGGCCGTCTACAGCGAGATTGAAATCGGCCGGATCATGCCGAACCCGAAGCAGCCTCGTACTGTCTTCGAAGAAGAAGCAATGGCCGAACTGGTTCATTCGCTCAAAGAAATCGGTCTTCTACAGCCAATCGTCGTCCGTCCGATCGCAACGACGCCTGATGGCCACGATTTCGAGATCGTCGCAGGTGAACGTCGCTGGCGTGCATCGCAGGAGGCTGGCTTCGAACGCATCCCAGCGATTATTCGTCAGACCAACGACGACGTGCTGCTTCGTGATTCACTTCTTGAGAACCTGCATCGTGCACAACTCAATGTTCTTGAAGAAGCAGCCGCGTACTCGCAGCTGCTTCAGGATTTTGGGTGCACCCAAGAAGAACTCAGTGAGCGCATCGGCCGTTCACGTCCACAGATCTCCAACACCATTCGCTTGTTGCGTCTGCCACCAGCCGTACAGCGTCGCGTCGCTGCGGGCGTTCTCAGTGCAGGCCATGCACGCGCACTTTTGTCACTTGCGCTCGAGTCTGAAATCGAGGCTCTAGCTGCACGTATCGTCGCTGAAGGTCTCTCGGTTCGCGCAACTGAAGAAATCGTCGCGCTCGGTGCTGATCCTGAAAAGCCAAAGCGCAAAAAGAAGAATGCACCGGAGACTCACGGGCTCAAAGACATCGCTGATCGACTTGCTGATCGTCTCGAAACTCGTGTCAAGGTAGACATGGCTCGCCACAAGGGCCACATCACTATCGACTTCGCAACGTTTGCAGATCTTCAACGCATCGTTGACATTATTGATGGCGAATAACAAACCTCAACGTCGACTGCTGGCGACGGATCTGGATGGAACGTTTCTAGATTCTGCTGGTTCTGTCACGGCACAAAATCGTGCTGCAGTCCAAAAAGCCAATGAAAATGGCCTAAATATCGTGTTTGTGACCGGCCGACCAGCGCGGTGGTTGCGTGGAGTGGCTGAAGCTTCACAACATTTTGCCTTGATGATTGGTGGCAACGGCGGCTTCATCGCTGACATGCAGTCGATGACCGTCGTTTCGAATAACTCCATCGACACCGCGGCAGCACGCAACGCCGTCGAGCGAGTGGTTGAACGCTTCCCCGATGCAACCTTCGGCATCGAGCGTTCGTTCATCGGTATGCCCATCGCACAGTCACAGGCCGATCGCTATGACGAAATGCGCGTCGACTCACTGTCTGAATTCGAGTTCGCAGTGACCGATGGCTATGTGCCTGCTTGGAACATTGCACAATCAATTCCGGTCGCACCAATCAGCGAACTAGTTCAGTTGAGTGACATCACCAAGATCATCATCAAACCTGGCGATCCAACCGGTTGGAATTCAGATACCTGGCTCGCAGAGATTTCGCCACTTGTTAACGATGTGGTTCAAGTGACGCATGCATCTCAGGAGATTGTGCTCGCCGAACTTTCAGCGCTAGGAATTACGAAAGCCACTGCGCTTGCACAGGTAGCGGCAACAGCCGGCCTGACATCAGACGATTGTGTCGCCGTCGGTGACATGCCAAACGATGTACCCATGCTCGAGTGGGTGGCCGAACCATGGACGGTCGCCAACGCGCATGACGAAGTCCTCGCTGTGACGACCAACGTGCTGCCGCATCACGATCTGAGCCCTGTGGCGCTCCTCATTGAGGACCTTCTAGCTCGCTAGAGATTGGCATACCGCGCAAACGTCAAGTTTTTCGTGAAACATTCTTTACGAAACCCTCTCCCTATTCCGAACTAGTCCGACTAGCCTCCGCCTACCTAACCTACGACGGAGGTGTCCATGGACGAGAGC
Organism: Actinomycetota bacterium; assembly: GCA_039800825.1. Classification (GTDB taxonomy): domain Bacteria; phylum Actinomycetota; class Actinomycetes; order S36-B12; family UBA5976; genus JAFMIT01. The sequence goes on along the minus strand of JBDLPZ010000065.1, from coordinate 6,036 downwards.
GTCCACCAACACAAATTCACGCTGACCGAAGATCAGATGCCCACCCAGTGGTACAACATCATTCCTGATCTTCCAGCACCTCCTCCTCCGGCACTGCACCCAGGCACCCTTCAGCCTGCAGGTCCAGAGGATTTCTTGCCGCTGTTCCCGATGGATTTGATCTTGCAGGAAGTCTCGCAAGACCGTTACATCGACATCCCCGGCGCTGTGTTGGATATCTACCGTCAATGGCGTCCATCGCCACTCTTCCGCGCACATCGTCTTGAGAAGCTTCTCGGCACTCCTGCCAAGATCTACTACAAGTTCGAAGGCCAGTCGCCGGCCGGCTCGCACAAGACCAATACGTCTGTGCCTCAGGCTTACTACAACGCGATCGCAGGCGTGAAGAAGCTCACCACCGAAACTGGCGCAGGCCAGTGGGGTACTGCACTTTCATTCGCGACCGCATTGTTCGGTCTTGAGTGCGAGGTGTGGCAGGTCGGTGCTTCATACGACGCCAAGCCTTACCGCCGTCTCATGATGGAGGTTTACGGTGCCGACGTCCATCGCTCACCTTCCAACCTCACTGCAGCTGGTCGTGCTTTCTACGATGTAGATCCAAAGCACCCAGGCTCACTCGGTATCGCAATTTCTGAAGCTGTCGAAGTTGCAGCTCAGGATCCAGAAATCCGCTACGCCCTGGGTTCAGTGCTCAACCACGTTCTCATGCACCAGACCATCATCGGTGAAGAAGCACTTCTTCAGATGCAGATGGCAGGCGATACCCCAACTCACATCGTCGGTTGCACCGGTGGTGGATCGAACTTCGGTGGTCTCTCCTTCCCATTCTTGCGCGAGAAGATGGCCGGCAAGATGAATCCGAAGATCATCGCCGTCGAACCAGAGTCCTGCCCATCGCTGACGAAGGGCGTTTACGCCTACGACTTCGGCGACACTGCAGGTATGACGCCTCTCATGAAGATGCACACCCTCGGTCGCAACTTCGTGCCAGACCCCATTCACGCTGGTGGCCTCCGCTACCACGGCATGGCTCCACTCATCAGCCATATCTACGAACTCGGCCTCATGGAAGCAATCGCCGTCCCACAGACGGAATGCTTCGAAGCAGCCATCAAGTTCGCCCGCACTGAAGGCATCGTTCCTGCACCAGAGCCAACCCATGCTCTTGCAGCAGCAATCCGTCAAGCACTCGTGGCGAAGGAAACCGGCGAAGAAACCGTCATCCTCACCGCACTCTGTGGACATGGTCACTTCGATCTTGCAGCGTACGAGGAGTTCCTCGCAGGCCGCATGAAGGATGAGAACGCAGACGACGCTCGTTTCGCCGACTCAATCGACGAAGTTAAGGCTTTGCCAATTAACAACTAAGCAAGTCCCTGCAATAGCCCCGGCGATTTCGTCGGGGCTATTGTTATTTGTATGAAGCGTCTACTTCTGATCATCGCTAGTGCTCTGTTGATTACATCAGGCACCGCCAATACCGCAATCGCTTCGGGCGAAGGCGATGCCATCACAAACTTCCAAGTGGCGATGTCGATCAACCCCGACTCGACCATGGAAGTCTCAGAAGGCATCACGTACTCATTCAATGTGCCAGGCCATGGCATCTGGCGGGCGATACCTCTGCTCGACAATCTGCCGAACAACAAACAGCAGATCTACAACGTGCAGCTGCTTGAAGTTCTCCAAGACAACGCACCTGCACAGTACGAGACCAGCCAGGACGACGAATTCCTGTACGTCAAAATCGGCAACCCAGATCAAGAAGTTACGGGCGAACATACGTACGTCATCACCTACTCAGTCGGTGGCGCCTTAAGAAAACTGGCAGACAATCAAGTTGATTTCTACTGGGATGTCATCGGCGAACAATGGGATGTGCCGATTCTGAGCGCGACCGCCGACATTTGGTTGCCCGGAAAATACTTATCCACAAACTGCACGTTTGGGCCTGCCGGTTCGCTCACGAAATGCTCAGACACGAATGAGCCTGACGCACTGCATTACACAGTCGACGGCCTGCTGAGTTATGAAGCGATGACAGTCGCGACGCAGCTCCCGGCCGATGCGTTCACATCGTTCACCGAACCCACGATTCGCAACGCACCAGATCCGTGGGGTGATTTCACAAGGTCCTTGCCTTTAGGTGCTGGCATTGGCCTCGCACTTGTAGCCGCAATCGTCATCTGGGCTCGTAAACGTCGCGCAAACACAGTGACTGCGCCAATTCATGAGTTTGTTCGCTTCGAAATCCCACGCAACCTTCGCCCGGCCGAAATCAGCGCCGGTTGGCAAGGCAAAGTCGACGGCCGCGCATTCACTGCGACTCTGCTCGACCTCGCTGCCCGCGGCATCATCACTCTTCAACTCGACAAGCACGACGACATCGTCATCACTCGCGCCGATCCGACTCGCGAAATGTCCGCGTGGGAGTCAACGCTTCTCAGCTCGATCCTCGACGGCAAAATGACGCTGACACTGAAGGGTTACATCAAGAACGTCGGCGAAGCGGTCAGCATCATCGACGGCGACCTAGTGACGCGAGCTGAATCGACCGGCATCCGTAACGCAAAGGCGTGGCAGCCGCGCATTCCACTGATTATCGGCACCGTTGTTATGGCGATCTGCACAGTAGGCGCGGTCACGATCAGTTTCAGCGCACCAACGCTGGGCGGCTACTTGGTTCCGACGTTTGCGCTCGGGCTTATCGCAGCCGCGGCCAGCATCTTCATCATTCCCAAACAACAAACTCAAGAATCGGCAGACTTCATTTCCGAAGTGCTCGGCTTCAAACGTGCACTAGACACCGAGGCAGCAGCCGATCGCCGAGATTTCGTGCATCGCTCGAATCTCGACCCAGTTGGAATCTTCGCGACGATGCTGCCCTACGCAGTCATCTTCGAGCTTGAAGACTCATGGGCGGCGCAGTTCCCGGACATCACGCCTGAACAGCTCGATAGATACGGACTCGGATTTGTTGGCGTCGGCTCGCTTAACCATGGCATCCACCAAGCGACGTCCTCTATTACTCACGCAATGACAGCGCCAAGTTCATCAGGCAACGGCTCGTCGGGTGGTTCATCCGGCGGCGGAGGCGGCGGTGGCGGTGGCGGCGGCTGGTAAAAATTAGGGCGTCGTCGCTAGCGTTACGTCAGACGCCCGTTTAGGACGACGCCTCAGACTGTGACTGAGTTGAGAGGCAATCGTGCGCCTCGCGTGAGCCTATGTTCGCAAGTGTTTGTCCGTGAAACATTTGCCACCAGCACTCGTCTCCCTCGCACAAAATCAGGCAGGGCTGCTTAGCCGGCAACAACTGGCCGAGCATGACTTCACTCGCCATGACATCACTCGCCGCGTTCGGCTTGGGTACTGGTCTGAAGTCACCACTCGAGTCGTTTCTACTGGTCCGCAAATCAGACTTCGGAACGCCGATCGTTGGGCGGCCTCGCTTCATTTCCCAGACGCAGCACTGACAGGCATGGCGGCACTTGAACTCCATGGTTTTCCTGCTGAAGCTGGCAAGCACGTGGACATGGTGTCAGCTAGCAACATCCGGATCACGCCGCTTCCGATAATCAGAATGCATTTCCGGTCGGCGGTTTCCATTCATTCCATTGAACCAGCAGCCATCTCTCCGGCATCGGCCACAATCGACGCGATGCGGCTAGCAAAGTCTCTTCGCCAATCGACTTTCTTCGGAGTCTGGGCGCTTCAACAACGTTTAGTGACCATCGATTCGCTGATTGAGGAGTACCACCGGACCAAGACCATCAATAAATCTCAACTCGTAGCGCGTACCTTGTCGACACTAGATGTTGGTATCGAGGCGATGAGTGAGTGGGACTTTGCTCAGCTTTGTACTCGCTTTGGCATCGTGCAGCCAAGCCGACAGGCTCGCCGTGCTGATAGCGACGGTAAGTCCAGATATCTCGACGCATATTGGGAGTTGCCAAACCGAAAACTGATCGTCGAACTAGACGGCAGAGGCCATCTCGACTTCGAGGTACGCCAAGACGATATGTATCGGGACAACGAGATGCTTATTCAAGGATTCATCACGCTTCGCATTCCTGCGGTGGCCTTTCGACTCGATCCCGCTCGATGGATGCGCCAAATCCAGAAGGCGTTGTCGTAAACGGACGTCTGGCGTAACGCTAGCGACGACGCCCTGCCGAAATTACTTCACTGGGGTGAGGAACTCCATGCCACCGAGGAACGGACGCAACGCAGCAGGAATACGCACTGAGCCGTCGGCTTGCTGATGATTCTCAAGCAATGCAGCAATCGTTCGCGTGATCGCAACGAGCGTGCCATTCAAAGTAGCGACTGGAGTCGTGCCCTCGGCGCCCTTCGTGCGAATACGCAAACGACGAGACTGGAAAGTCGTGCAGTTCGACGTCGACGTCAGCTCGCGGTAGCGATCTTGAGTCGGGAACCAGGCTTCGCAGTCGAACTTGCGGGCAGCTGACGAACCGAGATCACCAGTCGCGACGTCGATCACGCGGAACGGCAACTCAAGTGCATTGAGAAATTCCTTCTCAAACGACAACAAACGCTGATGTTCTGCGACTGCTTCTTCGACCGCGCAGTAAGAGAACATTTCGACCTTGTCGAACCAGTGCACACGGAAGATGCCCTTGGTGTCCTTGCCATGTGAGCCGGCCTCGCGGCGGAAGCAAGGTGAATAACCTGCATAGCGCATCGGCAGCGACTTGGAATCGAGAATCTCATCCATGTGCATCGCAGCGAGCGGAACCTCAGCCGTGCCCACGAGATACATGTCGTCTGCTTCGAGGCGGTAGACGTTTTCAGCGGCCTGACCCAAGAAGCCGGTGCCCTCCATAGCCGCAGGCTTTACGAGCGACGGCGGAATAACTGGCGTGAAACCGTTCTTCGTCGCCATCGCCATTGCGAGGTTGATCAAGGCGAGTTCAAGCAGCGCACCCTGGCCAGTGAGGTAGTAGAAACGTGAGCCCGAAACTTTGGCACCACGCTCAATATCGATCGCGCCGAGAATTTCGCCCAACTCGACGTGGTCGCGAGGCGTGAAACCTTCAGCACCGAAATCGCGAATCGCGCCGAGCTCTTCGAGCACGACGAAATCATCTTCGCCACCCACAGGTGCGGCCGTCTCTACGATATTGCTCAAAACCTTGACTGCCTCGTCGAGAGCGGCATCTGCCTCACGCACAACCTGCTCGGCTGCTGCGACCTGGTCAGACAGCGTGCTCGTCGCGGCCAGCAGAGAATCCAGCTCAGCCTGAGCCGCGGCATCGCCACCCTTGGCCTTGCCCTGAAGTGGTCCGATCTGCTTGCCGAGCGACTTCTGCTCCGCCCGCAACGACTCAAATGTCGCGACTGCTGCGCGGCGGGCCGAGTCGGCCTCAAGCACTGCGTCCACGGCGGCTGGATTTTCGCCTCGCGCAATCTGGCTAGCGCGTACGGCGTCTGGTTCTTGGCGAATTACCTGCAGATCAATCACGGCGTAAGCCTAAGCGAGCACCCACGGACCCAATTCCGCAATCGGCGCCGCCCGTGCAACAATTCGCCCGCAATTCTTGGAGGGGTGCCAGAGCGGCCGAATGGAACGGTCTTGAAAACCGTCGAGGTGAAAGCCTCCGTGGGTTCAAATCCCACCTCCTCCGCCACGAAGGATGGACTCGCGAAGCGGGTCCATTTTTCATGTCCGGGCGCAAGAGCACCGAACAATTCCCAGAAACAGAAAAACGGCCCATCTGAGATGAGCCGTTTAACCAGCGGAGGCGGCGAGATTTGAACTCGCGATGGGGCTAACCCCAAACCGCATTAGCAGTGCGGCGCCATAGACCGGACTAGGCGACGCCTCCACGCTCAGATGGCGAACCACCGTGCGAGCGCGCGAATCGTAACAGGCTAAAACCGTCGCCGAAATTGCGCCGTCGACAGCCTAAATGCGAGCCTAAAGAGGCAGTCGAACCTCAATACGCAGACCGCCGAGCTCGCTTCGCCCAATCGCCACATTGCCCGCGTGCTTGCGAACAATCGCACCCATGATGC
>JBDLPZ010000064.1:0-5500 GCA_039800825.1 Actinomycetota bacterium | reverse complement strand
TTCGCGAGATTCTCGCCGAGCTTGGCTTCCGCTCTATCGAAGAAGCGGTCGGTCACAGCGAATTCCTTAACTTCAACTCTGCCATCAAGCATTGGAAGGCCGATGGTCTCGACCTCGCCCCGATCTTGTACCGCCCGGAAGTTTTTGAAGGCGAAATGCATCAGGTGCAGGCGCAAGATCATGGCTTGCAGCATGCACTCGATAACGAACTCATTGCGCTCGCACAGCCAGCACTCACCACCGGCGAGCCAGTACGTGCACAGCTCAAGGTGCGCAACGTCAATCGCACAGTCGGCACGATGCTCGGCTCTGCAGTGACGAAGAAGTACGGTGGCAAGGGTCTGCCAGAGAACACCATCGACCTCACCTTCGAAGGTTCAGCTGGTCAGTCGTTCGGCGCGTTCTTGCCAGCAGGTGTGACTCTTCGTCTCGAAGGCGACACCAACGACTACCTCGGCAAGGGTCTCAGCGGCGGTCGACTGATTGTGCGTCCTGCCCGCAACGCAACGTTCGCGGCAGAACAGAATGTGATCGCAGGCAACGTTTTGGCTTACGGTGCGACGGGCGGCGAAGTCTTTGCCCGCGGCATCGTCGGCGAGCGCTGCTGCGTGCGTAACTCTGGTGCGACCATCGTTGTCGAGGGTGTGGGCGACCATGCACTCGAGTACATGACTGGTGGCCGCGTGGTGATTCTTGGACAGACGGGACGCAATCTCGCCGCCGGTATGTCGGGAGGTATCGCTTACGTTCTCGACTTGGTACACAGCCGCGTCAACACCGAAATGGTTGATCTCGAAGGTCTCTCAGACGAGGACTCAGAGTTCTTGCGTGGTCTCGTCGCCAAGCATGCAGATGAAACTGAATCGCCAGTCGCAGCTGCACTCGTTGCCGATTGGGGCAACGCTGTTCACAGATTCACCAAGGTCATGCCACGCGATTTCCGTCGCGTGCTTGAGGCCTCGGCCAAGGCAGAAGCCGAAGGCCGCGATGTGCTCGAAGCGGTTATGGAGGCTGCACGTGGCTGATCCACGCGGATTCTTGAAGGCCGGTCGCGAAACCCCGACCCGCCGTTCGGTTGATATTCGTATTCGCGATTACCGCGAGGTTTACGAGCCATTCGATCCTGAGAAGCTCCACACTCAGGCATCGCGTTGTATGGATTGCGGCATCCCTTTCTGCCACAGTGGCTGCCCGTTAGGCAACCTAATCCCAGAATGGAATGACCTCACTTTCCGCAACGACTGGCGCGAAGCTATTGAGCGTCTGCACGCGACAAACAACTTCCCTGAGTTCACCGGTCGACTTTGCCCAGCGCCATGCGAAACCGCATGTGTCCTCGGTATTAACCAAGATCCAGTGACCATTAAGCAGGTCGAAGTTTCAATTATCGATCGTGCCTGGGATGAGGGCTGGGTTGCTCCGCAGCCACCATCGCGACACTCTGGCAAGACGGTTGCGGTCATCGGTTCGGGCCCTGCCGGTCTCGCTGCTGCGCAGCAGTTGGCGCGTGCCGGTCACACCGTCGCTGTCTTCGAGCGTGCTGATCGCGCGGGCGGTTTGCTGCGGTACGGCATTCCTGAATTCAAGATGGAAAAGCGCCACCTCGACCGTCGTCTTGCACAGATGGAAGCTGAAGGCGTCAAATTCCGCACTGGCGTTGAGGTTGGCATCGACATCACGGCTGATGATCTACGTGCTCGTTACGACGCTGTTGTCATCGCTGCAGGCGCGACTGCCTGGCGTGACCTGCCTGTTCCTGGCCGCGACGCCGTGGGTGTCTACCAAGCGATGGAATTCCTGCCGCTTGCGAACCGCACCTGTGAAGGCGACTTTGAAGTTTCGCCGATCAACGTTGAAGGCAAGGATGTTGTCATCCTCGGCGGTGGCGACACTGGAGCAGACTGCCTCGGCACGTCATTGCGCCAAGGTGCACGCTCGATCACTCAGCTTGAAATCATGCCGCGCCCGAGCAACGAACGTCCGGGTGGTCAGCCTTGGCCGACTTACCCAATGATCTACCGCGTTTCTTCGGCACACGAAGAGGGCGGCGAGCGCGTGTACGCTGTCACGACAGAGGAGTTCCTCAAGGATGACAACGGCGATCTCCGTGCTCTCGTGATCAGCGAAGTTGAGTTCAAGGACGGCAAGTTCGAGCCAGTCGAAGGTACGCGTCGCGAAATTCCTGCGCAGTTCGCATTCCTCGCAATGGGCTTCGTTGGCCCAGAGCACGGATCGATGATTTCTCAGTTCGGAGTTGAGCTCGATCCGCGTGGCAATGTAGCTCGCAACGGCACGTACGCGACCAATGTCGACGGTGTCTTCGTCGCTGGTGATGCTGGCCGCGGTCAGTCACTCATCGTCTGGGCAATCGCAGAAGGTCGCTCGGCCGCCTCAGCGGTCGACGCCTACCTCATGGGATCGACTCAGCTTCCTGCACCTATTGCCCCAACTGCTAGACCATTGATGGTCTAGGTTTACCCACCTCGTTCACTTTTGTTCATCTCGTAGCAATTCTTGAAAGGTATGGTGCACATCGTGCGTCGCGCGAAAATTGTTTGCACTCTCGGTCCTTCTGCTGAGACTCTGGAGCAGCTTCGGACTCTCGTTGCTGCGGGTATGGACGTAGCCCGCCTGAACCTGTCCCATGGTTCGCACGAGGAGCATCGCGCGCGGTACGACGCAGTTCGTGCAGCAGCAGACGAAGTAGGCCGTGGCGTGGGCATTCTCGTAGACCTACAGGGTCCAAAGATCCGCACTGGTCGCTTCACCAACGGCAAGGAAACCCTTGTTCAGGGTCAGAAGTTCACGATCACCATCGACGACATCTTGGGCGACAACGAGCGCTGCTCGACTACGTTCAAGGGTCTGCCGGGCGACGTTCGTCCTGGCGACATGATTTTGATCGATGATGGCCGCATTTCATTGCGCGCTGTTGAGGTTAACGCAACTGACGTCATCACCGAAGTTGTCGAAGCAGGCGTGATCTCAAACAACAAGGGCATCAACCTGCCTGGTGTTGCAGTTTCGGTTCCGGCAATGTCTGAAAAAGACATCGAGGATCTTCGCTGGGGTCTGCGCACCGGTGTGGACATGATCGCCTTGTCATTCGTTCGCAATGCCGCAGACATCGCAGATGTTCACCGCATCATGGACGAAGAGGGCGTTCGCCTTCCTGTTATTGCCAAGATTGAGAAGCCACAGGCTGTCGACAACCTCGACGAGATCGTCGACGCATTCGATGCAATCATGGTTGCTCGTGGCGACCTCGGCGTCGAGCTTCCGCTCGAGCAGGTTCCACTTGTGCAGAAGCGCTGTGTTGCAGCTGCACGTGCGGCCGGCAAACCAGTCATCGTTGCGACCCAAATGCTCGACTCCATGGTCAATGCCTCCCGCCCAACGCGTGCAGAAGCGTCTGACGTTGCCAACGCAGTTCTCGATGGCGCTGACGCGCTGATGCTCTCTGGCGAAACTTCAGTAGGCGATCATCCAGGTCTAGTTGTGTCGACCATGGCACGCATCATCGAGCACGTTGAAGAGGAAGCCCTTGATCGCCTTCCAAAGCTTGCTGATGAGCCAACCAGCAGCACTGCGCGCGCAGTGACTCACTCGGCGACTGTCGTCGGTGAAGCCACGGACGCTTCTTATCTCGTGGCCTTTACTGAGACCGGCCTTTCAGCTCGTCTCATGTCGCGTCACCGCAATCGCATTCCAATCTTGGCGTTCACCACTCAGCCTCGCGTTCGCTCGCAGTTGGCGCTCGTGTGGGGCACCGAGACCTTCTTGGTCAATCCTGTGCTGCACACCGACGACATGGTTGAGCAGTTGGATGACACGCTGCTCAACATCGGCCGTGCCACTGTCGGCGAGAAGATTGTGCTCGTCGCAGGTGTGCCACCCGGCGTACCAGGCACCACCAACGGCATGCGCGTCGTGATTCTCGGCAATCGCCGTCACGGCATCTAGTCACTCGAAAGGGTCGGGCTTAGGCCCGGCCCTTTTGTTTACCCTCTTGTGCGGGTGTGTCACTCTCCGTAGTCTCCGCACATGCTCGACGACTACGCACTGTCACTAGGCGTGCGTCTGCGTGCCATTCGGCAGCAGCAAGGCCTCAGTCTCCACGCAGTGGAGGAAAAGTCTGAAGGGCGCTGGAAGGCTGTCGTTGTCGGCTCCTACGAGCGAGGCGACCGTGCTATTACCGTTGCCAAGCTCGCCGAGCTGGCCGCTTTCTACGGCATTCCTGTGGGGCAACTGCTTCCAGATGCTGAAGCTCGTCCACGCGAAACTAAGCCGATGCGCAAGGTTGTTGTCGATCTTGAGGCAATGTCTCGGGTCCCGGCTGAAGTCGTGGCGCCGCTGGCTCGCTTCGTGGCCGCAATTCAGGCCAAGCGAGGCGACTACAACGGTCGCGTCCTCACAATTCGGGCTGATGACCTCAACACATTGGGCCTGCTTTTCGACCAGCCAGTGGCCGACGTCGTAGACCGACTCACGTCGTGGGGCGTCATCAATCCACTGCGCTGAGGCTGATAGATTACGGCCACTGCAACCGCAGAAATCTCCTTTAAGACTCGTCCTGTGAGGCGAGGAAGGGGGCGAGCCATGACGGCTTCAGCCAACGTACGCGTCGTACTCGAGGCATCAGAAATTGCCCGAGCGATATCGCGCATCTCTCATGAAATCGACGAACGCACCAAGGGTGCCGACGACGTTGTCATTCTCGGAATCCCGACACGCGGTGTTGCGTTAGCGCAACGCGTTGCTACCAAGCTCGCAGATATCCAAGGTCACGACATCGAAGTCGGCTCACTCGACATCACGATGTATCGCGATGACTTGCGACTGCGTCCCGCCCGCGCATTGATGCCGACAGTGATTCCGCCATCAGGTATCGATGGCAAATTAATTGTTCTCGTCGACGATGTGTTCTTCTCTGGTCGAACCATTCGTGCCGCACTTGATGCAATCAACGAACTTGGTCGTCCACGCATTGTCCAACTCGCGGTGCTCGTCGATCGTGGTCATCGCCAATTGCCCATTCGCGCTGACTATGTTGGAAAGAATCTTCCAACATCACTCGAAGAAAAAGTTTCAGTCGAACTTATCGAAATTGATGGTGCCGATCAAGTAACTCTAGGTGGTGAGTGATGAAGCATCTTCTCTCTGCTGCTGATCTTGATCGCGCGAATGCAATTCACATTCTCGACACTGCCAGTGAATTGGCACGGATGACCGAAGGTGGAGTGAAAAAACTTCCAACCTTGCGCGGTCGTACAGTCGTGAATCTCTTTTTCGAAGATTCCACCCGTACCCGCATCTCATTCGAAGCTGCTGCCAAGCGCCTATCTGCCGATGTCATCAACTTTTCTGCTAAAGGCTCGAGTGTTTCAAAAGGTGAAAGCCTCAAGGACACAGCACTTACTCTCGAAGCAATGGGTGCAGATGCAGTAGTCATTCGTCATCATGCAAGTGGCGCTCCGCATCGTCTTGCGCACGCAGAGTG
>JBDLPZ010000063.1:0-3848 GCA_039800825.1 Actinomycetota bacterium | reverse complement strand
AGGTGCTCGCTGAGGTGGATTCGACCCAGAAACTCCTGCTTGAGCGTCCCGCCGCAAAGATCCCGACCGGACTCGTGTGTGTGACACATCACCAAAGTGCAGGTCGCGGCCGGCTCGAACGCACGTGGCAGACCCGGCCTGGCGAGGGTTTGATGTTCTCAGTCGTACTCAGGCCGACGGATCTCGAGGTCACGCCGCTGGTCGCAGGAGTCGCCGCCGCCGTGGCGGTGCGCCACCACGTGCCCAACGCAGGCTTGAAGTGGCCCAACGACATAGTCATTGTCGATGACGGCGGTGTGCACAAGCTCGGTGGCATCGTGGCGAGCGTGCACCCTGCTGATCCGACTGCGGTCGTCCTCGGCATCGGCCTCAATTTCTTGTTCTCGACCGATCGGCCGACGCCGGAAGCGGCTGCCCTCGGTGACTACATGTCCCAGCTGCCCACGCGTGAGGCCGTGCTCATCGAAGTGCTGGCCGAGCTCGAGCGCCTTAATCACCTGACTCGCGACGACGTCGAGGCGGAATTTCGAGCGTTGTGTCTCACACTGGGTCGACCAGTGCGTGTCACCACTGTGAACGGCGACTCTGTCCAGGGCGTCGCCGTCGATGCGTCAGCCGACGGCATTACCGTCGCGCTACCGGCAGGGCAACGACAAACATTCGCCAGTGCTGACGTTCAGCACCTACGCAACTCTTAAGGTTCGCCCGTGGCACGAGTGCTTTTGGTAGAAGACGATGAAGCGATTGCTGCGCCGTTGGTGCGCGCGCTCGAGCGCGAAAAGCACGAAGTTACTCTGGTGGTCAATGGCCTTGAAGTTGCGCAACTGGCTAATGACGCGGATGTCATCATCCTGGACCTTGGATTGCCCGGCAAAGACGGTCTCAACGTCTGTCGCGAACTTCGCGCCGCAGAGTCCGACGTGCCTATCGTGATGCTGTCTGCTCGCGCTGAAGAAATTGATCTCATCATCGGCCTGGATGCTGGCGCCGATGACTACGTAACGAAGCCGTTTCGCACCTCTGAACTGATGGCCCGCGTGCGCGCGGCTCTACGCCGTCGCGCGGGCACGAGCAGCGTGCTGACTATCGGCGAGCTGACGGTGGATATCGGCACTCGCGAAGCCATCTTTGGGGGCGAACTGCTGGCGTTGACGCCGAAAGAGTTCGATCTCCTCGCAGCCACTGCCCAACAATTTCCAAACGTGATCTCTCGAGACCAGTTGCTCAAAGCCGTCTGGCAGACCGAGTGGCTCGGTGCCAGCAAGACAATCGACATGCACATTTCGACGCTTCGTCGAAAGCTCACTGACGCAGGTGCGAGTAAAGATCTGATCGCGACCGTCCGCGGTTCAGGTTTCCGTCTGACAAAGGCATAAGTCGTGCGCTATCGAATTCAGCGAACAGTGATGGCGGTGTCCTTCGCCATGATTGTCGCGCTCGGATTCCCGATGCTGATTTTCAATATCAGCACTACTCGCGCGCACGTTCAAGAACTCCTCAACTTTGAGGCGCGGTCGCTCGCGATGCACGTAGAACATGAGGTCGATGCGGGCGAGCCAGTGCTGGTTAAAGATGTTCTAAATCACGTCAGTGGGCCAGTGCATATAGAAGTGTGGGTATCGGGCGAGTCCACTTTCCAATCGGGCCAAGGCACTGAGGAGGACTTCCTTGTCGCTGATGTGACGGTCGGCTCGACTCGTGTGTACATGAGCCAGCCGTCGGACGTGTTGAACGCTGCGGTCGCAAACGCACTTGTGGCAACGCTGGCTGTCACGGTTGCAGCAGCAACCATTGCTTGGATATTGGCGATATACGTGTCGCGGCGCGTTCAAGCGCCAATCGAGGAATTCGCGATGGCGGCTGAACGTATGGGTACGGGCGACGCGCGACCGATGGTCAAGCGCTACGGACTGCCCGAGCTAGATCAGGTTGCCGAAGTTCTCGATCGCTCCGCCCAGCGCATTCAGCAGCTTCTCGATGTAGAGCGCAGGTTGACGTCTGAAGTCAGCCACCAATTGCGCTCGCCGCTGACGGCACTGTCGCTTCAGATCGAAGAAATCCGTGAAATTGCGGATTCGCCGGAAGAAGTGCGTGAACAAGCCGACGTAGCCGCGAAACAAATCGATCGATTGACGCAGGTGATTGAAGAGCTGGTGCATTTGCGTCGTGGCGGTTCCGTAGCGTTGAGAGATATTGACCTCGCCCAAACCATCGGTCCCGTCGTTGCGGAATCACAACGCACTCTGCAGGCGGAAGGTCGCCACTTGCGGGTTTCACTTGGTGATGACGTCAGAGTGCTTGCAGCGCCGGGAGGAGTGCGAAACATCATCGCGATCCTTTTGGAAAATGCTGCGAAGCATGGCGCTGGGGATGTGACTCTCTCGGCGCGCAAGACCCTCGCGTGGGCGATTATTTCGGTTGCAGATTGTGGACCAGGGCTCACGCCTGAAGCGGGCAAACATTTCTTGAGTGGCGATATTGAGAATCTTTCGCCGACCAAGCGACGTTCTATCGGCCTGCCACTTGCAGCCACGTTGGCACAATCTCAAGACGGCCGACTCGAGTGGCTGCCACAGGAGCCAGCCCTATTTCGCCTCTATTTGCGACTAGTGGACGAAGACGAAGCGTCGGTACATGAAGAAGCGGAACAGCGTTCCTAATCCGATGCCGACGATGTTGGCTGAGATGTTGTCCGCGAGCGCACTGTCGAAACCGAGGACATAGTGGCTGAGGGCCAGACAACCCAGTGACAAGAGCATCGCGACACCATTAACTACAAAGAACAGAACCAGCTCTTTGCTGAAGTGATGACCCGCGCGATCCCCGTACGTCCAGGTTCGATTTCCAAAATAAGCAACCAAGATGGCGGCGACCGTGGAGATGGCCTTGGCCGTGATGGGCTTTTCAGCCAAGACCGCACCCTCGCCGGCGAACCGCAGTAGGTTGAAGAGCCCAACGTCGACCACGTAGGCAACTGCACCCACTGTGAGGAATTTTGATACCTCAGGCATCGCCCGCTTGAGGCGAGCAATAAGGGTCAACTGCGCAGTCACGGTGCGGAACCTTACGCGAGGCGTTGTAGGCAACAAGCCGCTGCGCCGTAGTCGAATAAAGTCACCCTGTGTCTTCGAGCCCCACACCATCGTCTTTGCCCGCAACCAGCGGTTCGACGTTTCAGGCACACGGCTACCCCCGAGTCCTCATGATTGGCGGCGGGCAGCTGTCTCGCATGACCCATCAGGCAGGCGTCGCTTTAGGCATCGGATTCCGAGTTCTCGCTCAGTCGACTCAAGACGCTGCAGCCCAGGTCGTCGCCGATACCCATATCGGCGGGCACGACGATGCAGCGGCCATCGGTGCCGCGACGGCTGGCGTGGATGTAGTGACTTTTGATCACGAGCACGTCCCTCTCGAGATCTTGCAGCAGCTCGAATCCCAAGGTGTCGCGGTTCGACCAGCGTCTGCTGCCCTCGCATTTGCGCAAGACAAAGCTGAGATGCGCATGCGTCTGTCGCAGCTTGATGTTCCACTTCCTCGCTGGGCGATTGTCGAAAGCGCTGAAGAAGTCGCCGCGTTCGCGACCGAGTGGCCGGTCGTGTTGAAGGTTTCGCGTGGCGGCTATGACGGTCGTGGAGTGTGGGTATGTCACACGCAGCACGAGGTCGAGTCAGTGATGTCGCATGAACTCGCGCCAGGTGTGCGCTGGCTTGCTGAAGAGTGTGTGGCTTTCACGCGAGAGCTCAGTGCGCAGGTCGCTCGCAGCCCGCATGGCCAGATGGTCGCGTATCCAGTCGTGGAGACGGTGCAGACCACCGGCATGTGCGCTGAAGTAATCGCGCCGGCTCCGA
>JBDLPZ010000062.1:0-8794 GCA_039800825.1 Actinomycetota bacterium | reverse complement strand
GAGATAGCACCGATTGCGATCGATGCCCAGATGCCAGCAACCAAGCTGACCCAGAAGAGCTCGGCGACGAAATACGCGGCCGTTGAGTATGCGAGGACGATCAATCCGTACCGCGAGAGCGAGAGGATGTCGGCGCGAGTCATGGTGAGCGGTTCGAAAGCTTGGCGTTGCAAGAGTTCGAGAGCTTGTTCGATTTGAGACTCGGTCAACGCGGAGTCGCCCGTGACCTGCGTGACGAGCCGAGTGCGCACGAGCTGCATCGCGTTTGAGATTTCATTTGCACCGAGAAGGGTTTCTTCTACAGCTTCAGGTCCCATGTCGCCATCGACCACAGTGTGTGGCATGGCAATGAACCATTCGGTGTGCGCGAGCCGCTCACCGGTCACGCCATTGCGGCTCAGGAAGTTGCGAAGTGCATGTTTGCCGCGACGGACTTGCTCCACTGGCTTGATGCGGCGAATGCCATTGGCAGTCCGGCTCGTCCACTCGCCATCGCGATACTCGATGGTTCCGCCTTTAATCTCGATCACCGCAATGCCGAGCATCGGAATCAACACGGCTAGATCGATTTCGACGTCACCGGCCTGCGCGTCGGTGAGGCGTAAGTTCTCGAGAAGCACTTCGCCGGGGAGAAGCTGACGACGAATGGCGTCTACAACCATCCGCTCAGACTTAGTCCGTCCGCGCTGCCCTTGTAGCGCCATGTCTCCCCATCACGAATTCGGCTCGTGGTGCGAAAAATACACGAGCCTTACTCGACTGGGGTTTCGTTCCACTCGCAAGCTTTGCCGTCATTGTCACGGTCGAGTCGATAAACGTCTTCACCCGTGACTTCGACCATCGCCTCAATATCCGCGCAATCGAGGTCATCAACAATCGGCAGGCAACCGCCGTAGTTGGCCTCACAGCCACGCATCGTCTTGATTGGAGCGGCGTTAGCCAGTGGTGCGCCGGCAATCCAGCCGATCAGGAATGCAATCACGCCAGCGGCGATGACATCACGAGCGAAATGTGCGAAGCGGCGGCGTACATAAATACCAAGGAATGAAACGCCACCCACTGCCATCAATGCCGCAAGCCAGTAGGCGGCAGATTGATCCGAAATCTCCGCACCGACGAAGCAAGCAGCGGTAATGATGACGCCCGCGAGCGCAAACAAACTCAGCTGCAGAACATGCACTGCATTGCTGCGGCGAGGTGCACCCGACTGAGAGCGCAACAGATGCCACACATCTTCAACATCAGCGGAATTAGGAACGTGATAGCCGTCGCGCACTGACTCAAGCCGAGTGCGAATGATCTCGAGTGCACGCGTGAGTTCGTCGGCGCCGATCAAAATTTCGCGAATCGCCTCCGGACCCATGTCCCCTTGAACGCGCGTAAACGGCATGGCCAAGAACCATTCAGTGCGGATCAACTCATGAGACCACGATGCTTGGCGCGAAAGAAATGAACGCAACGCGTGCTTTCCATTGCGAGCCTGTTCTGTCGGACGAATTCGGCGTCGACTCGTCGCAGTAGAAGTCGTCCACTCGCCGTCTACAAACTCGACCAGGCCACCTTTGATTTCGATGACTGCAGCGCCGAGGCCAGGCAGCAACAAGAGTGCATCAACTTCGACGTCTCCGCCACGATCATCGGTGAATCGAATGTTTTCGAGCAGGCGCTCACCCGGGCGTAGCTGCGCTCTAATCGCATCTAGCACCTGGCGTTCAGACAGTGTCTGACGCGAACTTTCCCCGTTCACAAAACCCCGACCCTCGTTTGTTCCCACGTTGAGAGGCGCATTGTGCCTGACAAGACTGACACTTGCAGGTGGACGACCCCCCCAAACACAAATGCCCCGACCGAAGTCGGGGCATTTGATGGAGAGTGCTTAAGCCTGGAGTGCAGCCTGGATTTCGAGTTCGATGTTGACGCTTTCGCCGACGAGAACGCCACCGGTCTCGAGTGGAGCGTTCCACTCAATGCCGAAGTCCTTGCGGTTGATCGTGGTCGAAGCTGAGAAGCCAGCCTTGGTGTTGCCCCATGGATCGTTGTTGACGCCGAGGAATTCGGTGTCGAGAACGACTGACTGGGTGACGCCGCGGAGGGTCAGGTCGCCAGTGATCTTGATGCCCTTGCCACCTGCAGCAACGCCAGTTGCCTTGAAGGTCCAGGTTGGGTGGTTCTCAACGTCGAAGAAGTCGCCTGAGCGCACGTGCTGGTCGCGGCCTTCGTCGCGGGTGTTGATCGAAGCTGCCTCGATGGTTGCTTCGACGCTGCTGGTCTCTGCGGTTTCACCGACGGTGATGGTGCCGGCAAACTTTTCGAAGCTGCCGCGGACCTTCGACACCATGAGGTGGCGAACCGAGAAGCTGATTTCTGAGTGTGATGGGTCGATTGCCCAAACGCCTGCGGTCAGGCCGGGAGCGAGTTCGCTGCTTGCAGTCATGGTGTGTCCTTAAGTTAAGTAGTTGAAGAATTAACTAACTAGTTGAACACTAAACTAATCACGGACTGGCGTCAAATCGAAGCCAAACCGAGCCTGGCCAGGCTTACGAGACTGACTTTCGGATGTCCTTGAACTTGCGCTCCAGGCGCTTCGCGCGGAGTTTTTCGCCATCGATCAGCATCGCGATCGCATGCCTTTCGAGCTTGGATGTCGTGCGCTTTTCGAGCCGCTTCTGAAGCCAACCCACGAGCTCTTGTGAGTCACGCAGACCACCGAGGCAGGCCTGTGTCAGGCGTGCCAACTCGCGATTGTCGGTCTCACCTTCAAGTCCGTCGAGCGCGTAGCGAACCTGCTTCGCGGACATCCTCAGCGCATGCAGCTTGCGGGCCGAGTCTTTGCGGCGCGAAACCTTGAGCAGCGTCCGGAAGCGCTCGATGGCCTTGTGCCGGTTCGCCCATACTTCAGCCTCGACCTCTGCCGCAGTGCGCTTTGCCCATTTCCGCTTCAATACTGGCCGCCCAACCAGCTGCGAAATTTCATCGAGAATCTGCTGGAACTCACTGCTAGTAAGCACCAAGGCGAACTCGTTGCGAGCCTTCTGACGCTTCAGATCAAGCAACGCCATTGTCGAACTCAGCGCTGCCTGAGTGCTTTCGTCGGCGTCGAGAGACCAAGCCAGAGCCTGCTGGTACTTGACATCCAGCGCTCGCGCTTTGCTCGCATGGCGGTTCAGTAGCGATAACAGCGACTGCAGTCGCAGCGCCGGGCGCTTCTTGAGAAGAGACGCGTTTGCGTCAACATTTCCGTGCAGCGCTGTCAGGGCGACGCGATAGTCGTGAACTTCTGCCTCACTCATGCCTTGGCGCAGATTGGCCACTGCAGCTTCGAGACGGCGAGCGTCGAGAGACAGGATCGAGGCAACGTAAGCCTGAGCCTCGGCTGTGCTACCCGACGACTCTACGGACGACTGTTCAGAAACTGATTCACTCATGTGCGACATTGTTTGGTGCGCTACGCACAATTACAACCAATTTGAGATGAACATCAGAGCCCTCGCTGCTCAATTTCACTGCCGACTGTTCGGACGGTTGTCCACAGGTGAAGCGAATTCGGACGACTGTCCGCCTCTCAACTGTCAGTTGTCACGGTTAGGTTCGCCCGTCAGGGGGTTCTTATGCAGGTCAGCATTGCAAGCGCAACAGAAAACGTCACCTTCGACGGAGTGTCGGTCGGGGTCAACGCTCCCCGAAATCTGCTTCAAGACTTGCTGCTCCGCCATCGCTGGCTAGCCAAAGTCGAGTTCTTCTTCACCAACGACGCGGACTATTTGCGCATCACGTGCGGCCACTCAGATCACAGTGCGGTCTCTAGCTTCGCGGTCCCGGTCAATCGGCTCGTCTTCCACGATGCGCGTGCGACATTCTGGTCGGATGGCTTCACGGCACTTCCACCTGCCGCTCTCGCGCAGGTCGAGGGTGCGCTGACTGAAATCACTCGCTCGCTTGCGAATCTGCACTGCTGCTTCTCTTGCTGTGAACGCCAACTGCGGCACGCGCTTCAGGCAGACGAACGAACAACTGCCGCTTTTGATCGCTCATCTATCACTGACGAAGATGCTCAGATTCTCGACTTGCTCTGCCAAGGCAGAACCAACAAAGAAATCAGCGACATTCTTGGAGTGACATCGAGCCGGGTACGGCACAGCACATCTCGGATCTTCGATCGCCTTGGCGTTAAGAATCGCTACGAAGCGACAGCTGTGTGGTCAACGAAAAGCGCGAACAACTAATCAACCGCGAGCGGCGAGGAACGCTGCTGCAGCAGCGCGAATGTCTTCTTCACTATGCGCCGCGGATACCTGCGTCCTAATACGCGCTTTGCCCATCGGCACAACCGGATACGAGAACGCCACCGCATAGACACCGTGCTCGAGAAGTCGCTGAGCGAACTCCGCGGCGGCGACTGCGTCTCCAAACATGACAGGCACAATCGGCGTCTCGCCGGGTAGCAAATCAAAGCCAGCTTCAGTCATGAGCGATCGAAATAGTGCAGTGTTCATCGCAAGTTTCTGGCGCAAGCCATCGGACTCGCGCAACATCGACAACACAGCTCGCGTCGCGCCGACAACAGTCGGTGGAACGCTGTTCGAAAACAGGTAAGGCCGTGCCCGCTGTCGAAGTAGCGCAACAATCTCAGACGTACCGGCGATGTAACCACCACTAGCCCCACCGAGAGCCTTGCCCATTGTGCCGCTGACGAGATCGACGCGATTGCCCGCTCCAGTGAGTTCCGGCGTGCCTGCACCATGCGCGCCGAGGTGACCGACCGCATGCGAGTCATCAACCATCACCAGTGCGTCGTACTTCTCAGCGAGATCGCAGATAGCTGGCAGATTGGCCAGGTAGCCATCCATCGAGAACACACCGTCGGTGACGATTAATCGCCGCCGAGCACCCGCCGCATCCTTGAGTGCTTGTTCGAGTTCTGCCATGTCATTGTTGGCGTATCGGAAACGCTTCGCCTTGGACAAGCGAATTCCGTCGATAATCGACGCGTGATTCAGGGCATCGGAAATCACTGCGTCGTGTTCGCCGAGCAACACTTCAAACACGCCGCCATTGGCGTCGAAGCATGAGCCGAACAAGATGGCATCTTCGTAGCCGAGGAAGTCCGCAATCTCGCGCTCGAGCGCGTGATGAATGTCCTGCGTTCCGCAGATGAATCGCACCGATGCAGTGCCGAAGCCATACTCATCGAGGGCTGCATGTGCAGCAGCGATGACATCGGGGTGGTCGGCGAGACCAGATAGTTGTTGGCGCACATATTGATGAGATCACGGCCGTCCACTTCGATGTGAGCCGACTGGGAACTCGTGATTTCGCGCTCTTGTTTCCAGAGACCAGAGTCCTTGATATTGGCGAGCTCTGTCGCCAACGGCTCGCGCCACGATGCGTACGTCACAGCTGCGTCCAATCCATAATGACTTTGCCTGCGCCGCCACTACGTGCAGCTGCGAATGCAGCTTCGTGGTCGCCAGCGGCGAATCGATGCGTGATGACAGAAGATATATCGAGTCCCGACTGCAGCATCACAGACATCGCATACCAAGTCTCATACATCTCTCGGCCGTAAATGCCCTTGATGGTGATCATGCTCGTGATGATGTTATTCCAGTCGACCGGCGATGCGTCCGCATGCAGACCGAGGAGGGCGATGCGACCACCATGCGACATCGCACCGAGCATGTCGTTGAGCGCAATCGGACTGCCAGACATTTCGAGACCAACGTCGAAGCCTTCGGTCATGCCGAGATCTGATTGGACATCTGCGAGAGTGAGTTCGCGAGTGTTGATGGCATTCACGATGCCCATGCTGCGAGCGAGCTCGAGCCGCTCTGAATTGATGTCGGTGACGACGACATGGCGTGCGCCCGCGTGCCGAACAATCTGTGCGGCCATCAGACCAATGGGACCAGCACCAGTAATCAGCACGTCTTCACCGAGCACAGGGAAGCTGAGTGCAGTGTGTGTTGCGTTTCCGAACGGATCGAAGATGGCCGCGACATCGAGATCGATGCCGTCATGATGTGCCCACACATTCGTCATTGGCAGCGAGATGTACTCGGCGAACGCACCGGCGCGATCGACGCCGACACCCGCAGTATGTGCGCACAGGTGGCGACGGCCGGCCATGCAATTGCGGCAACGGCCGCACACGAGATGGCCCTCGCCACTGACGATCTGGCCAGCGTGGAAATCGTTGACGTTGCTGCCGACCTCGACGACCTCGCCAACGAACTCGTGACCAATCACGAGCGGCGGTTTGATATGTGTCTGCGCCCAGTGATCCCAAGACTCGATATGAAGATCCGTGCCGCAGATTCCGGTCCGCAGGACCTTGATGAGGACATCGTTGATGCCGATAGTCGGCTCAGGGACTTCGATGAGTTCAAGCCCGGGAGCGGCTTGCGTCTTTGCTAATGCGCGCATGCAGGCACACTAGCGAGGAGGTCTGGCTCTGAACTACGTCTAAGGTGCTGGGAAACGAAGAAGCGCCGGCTCTTTTCAGAGCCAGCGCTTCGCTGGTGGCGGGTGATGGATTCGAACCATCGAAGGCTACGCCGACGGATTTACAGTCCGCTCCCATTGGCCGCTCGGGCAACCCGCCATGCACCATGTCTGACGCATCTTGACCAATCACTTGGGCAAGGCGGCATAGGTTACACAGTCAATCGGCCAGAGCCTAAAACGGGTCACAGCTCGCCAATGGGCGCCTTGATTATGCGTCTGGGGTACGACAACCGGTCGGTTGCCGTACCCCAGAAACAGGAGTTTCAGATTAGGCAGTTCGACCTGGACTCATCTCGATTTTGCCCGATGAGAGCGATCGAATCGAGATTGACGGCAAATTGTCACTCACCGCAGGATTCTTGGTTCCGGTGAAAGTGATACCGAATGTGCCTGAATTGCGAACTGACCGAGTCGATGCCGTGAATGAAATCGTCACTGAAGTTTCGCCCGTCGTGGCAGCTACCCAGTAACCGTAGCGTCCAATCTTCTTCCAGAAGTACAGCATTCCAGATCCTGATGCAGTGCCAACACCGCCATCGACGGAGTAGCTATCCAACTTGCCGCTGAACTTCCAGAGGTCTTTCTGCTGCCAATCCAAGGAGCCTTTGAGTCTCTCGACGCCAGAGCGGCTCCGCTCATTTGAAATCTCAAAATTGAACTTCGCAGTACCGCACTCAAGATTGATACTCCCGGATCCCTTAGCTGAGCCGGCGGAGGCGGTCACGACGGTGAAACTTGGCGTGCAGGTGGTGTCGGCAGTCGGTGTGATCGTCGTCGTTGTAGAGGAGGATGAAGCAGGCGTCTGGCCGCCAGTACAGCTCCAACCGCTGAAGGTGTAGCCAGCAGACGGGGTTGCGACCAGATCCCACGTCCCGTCGCTGTTGGCATCAGTGGCGCTTGCAGTTCCTCCAGTCGCAGTTCCGGCCGTCACTGTGAGAGCGAGGGCCGTGAAGCTCGGCGTGCAGGTCGTATCAGCTGTGAGAGTCACCGTCGTAGTTGCTGAAGATGATGATGCTGGAGTCTGGCTGTTGGTGCAGGTCCAACCGCTGAAGCTGTAACCCGCTGACGGAGTAGCGGTCAAATCCCACGTCCCGTCGCTGTTGGCGTCAGTGGCGGTTGCAGTTCCGCCAGTGGCCGTGCCGGCCGTGGCGGTGAAGGCAGCAAAAGTCGCCGTGCACGTGCTGTCAGCCGTCGGTGTAATCGTCGTAGTGGCCACTGCCGATGAAGCTGGCGTCTGCGATGCCGAGCAGGACCAGCCAGTGAACTTGTATCCAGCGTTTGGCGTGGCAGTGAGGTCCCAGGTTCCATCGGAATTGGCGTCAGAGGCCGTTGCAGCGCCCATCGTCGCGTCATTAACGGCTGGAGTTACTGCGTACGCGATGATTCCAGGAATCATCAAACCAACACAGTTGCGTGTTTGAGCGCCAACGATGCGGTTTCGCGCATCATTGGCAAGCCGAATTGCCTTGATACCAGTCGCGAAGTGAATTTGGTAACTGCCACCCCAGTTTGCAGCAGTCAGACTTGGGGCGTAATAACCTGAGTCGGCGCTGGTCAGAGTCGTGGCCAAAGAATTTTGGAGAATCGCGGTAGCACTAACGCTTGCGCTGTCCGACAAATCAACTGCAGTGAAATTTGTTCCATCGGTAGATGCAGATACAAACATTTCATCGTTGGGTCCGACATAGGCGAGAATCACCTTTACGTCAGTCACACCAGAGACAAAATCAACCTGGACATAGTCATCAGGGCTATAGGTTTCAAAGTTCAGACTCGGATCGCTAATGGTCGCGCAGAACTTGAAATTGCTCGCCCCAGTTCCAGCACCGTAAAGGGAATGTGTACCGGTGCCGCCAAGGGTTACAGATGCAGCAATTGGGGAACCCTCGCCAGTGGTGTTGATGCCGGAGCCGTCGACGGCCGTCCAATTAGCAATCGTTGGGACTGTCGCGTCGGCGGAGATGCTGACCGAGGGCACGATGCAGACTGAAAGAAGTAGCCCAATGACTATTCCAGTCGGAATCATCTTGCGGCGCTTCAACGGATTCATGCGATTGCTCATGAGAGTACTTCCCCTTTGATTGTTTTGGAACTTTAGTCCATTTAAGCCTTGCTCCAAAACTGCCATAGTGCTAGCGGCCGAGCTGACCGAATTCCAAGCTCAGTACCTTTCGAGTTCGGCGGGCGCGCGAGGGGTTAGCTGAGTTTGAAGTGGTCCTGAGCTGCGCGAATGGCATCAGGAAGCCGGTCGTGGAACTGGTCGATAACGCGCTCGAGGTCATGCACAAGT
>JBDLPZ010000061.1:0-9648 GCA_039800825.1 Actinomycetota bacterium | reverse complement strand
CCGATCCATGACGTAAATGCAGTCCGCATCCCGAATCGTCGAGAGCCGATGCGCGATTACAAACGTTGTTCGACCAGCCATCAGCCGAGTCAAGGCCTGCTGTACCAGCAACTCGGATTCTGTATCCAGCGCCGACGTCGCTTCATCAAGCACGAGAATCTTTGGATTGCGGATCATCGCGCGCGCAATGGCAAGGCGCTGCTTCTGGCCGCCCGACAACGTGTAACCGCGCGGGCCGATCTCAGTCTCAACACCATCGGGCAGCGCGGAGACAAACTCAAGTGCATTTGCATCTCGCAGAGCTGACTCCAGTGCCGAATCAGAAATCTCCTGATTGCCGTAGCAAACGTTCTCGCGAACCGTGCCATCGAACATGACTGGATCCTGTGGAACGACGCTCATCTGACTGCGCACCGTTCGATAGTCAAGAGTCTCAGCATCAACACCGTCAAACGAAATCGTTCCTGACGTCGGCCGAACGAAGCCAATCAGCAGATTCGCCATCGTTGATTTGCCGGCACCCGATGGTCCAGCGAGAGCAACGAACTGGCCTGGCTCTACGACGAGCGAGACTCCAACTATCGCCTGTTCAGAAGCTTCTGAGTAACCGAACGAGACATTGTTGAACGTCAGCTGACCAGACAGAGGCGGCGCTGCGAGCTTGCCTTGATTGGGTTCGAGATCCTCGGATTCGAGCACCTCTGCAATGGATCGGATAGAAGCGATACCTCGCGCAAAGTTTGGCGCCAGATCAGTCAGCATCACGACAGCCGCCGCGAGCACGTTGAAGTACCCCGTCAGCATCACTACTTCGCCAGCGGAGATCTCAATGCGACCAGTCCGCCCTGCCCACACCGCCGTAATCAGACAGGCAGCGTTAGCAAGGTTGTAGACGACCCAGGAAAGCGCACCGAAACTCGAGTTGATGAAATCAAGCGATAGCCCGGCGCGCTTGGTGTTCTCGTACTCGTCGCGAACTGTGGCCAGTGCGGTGCTTTCGAGTCCATGAGCACGTGCGACCGGCACAAGGCCCATCATCTCTGTGGTTCGCACCGCCATTCGTTCCACCGATGCGCGGAACTGCTCATTACGCTCGTTGAGCCGCTTGCGGGTCATCACCATCACCCAACCTGAGGTTGGGACGACGAAGAGGAAGAAGATCAAGAATTCAGGTACTCGCAGCGCCGTGATCGCGATGGCTCCGATGAAGTTATAGATTGCAGCGAATCCGCCGTTGCCAGCCTGACGCAGCGCTAGCTCGATGTTCTCAACATCGCGCACGACCTTGGACTGCAGCGAGCCAATGTTCATGCGATTCCAAAAACCAATGCTGAGGTCTTGGACTCTCTGACTCAATCCAGAGCGCAGTCGCACTTCGAGCTCGCGCAACACTCGCGAAAGCTTCATCGAATAGGCAATGTTGACTGGCAGGTTTTGCGCCACGAGGCCGAGTAGCAGCAGACCATCAACCCATAGATGCTCGACCGGTCGCTGCTGCACTAATACGTCGATGACATCGGCAGTGATCACCGGCAGCATCCAAATCGGCGAATGCTTAATGCCATAGAGAGCGAAAGCCGCGAACAATGTCTTGCGTCGCGGCGCAAGTAGTCGCATCAACGTGCGGAAAGGATGGCGATGATCAAACGCCTGCACCAACTCTTCGTATCCGCTCATTGCGAACACGGTAGCACTCGGCTGAATGAGAGCAGGCGTCGAGCCGACGGCGAGAAAACGACGTTTTCACGGACTTAGGCGGCAATTTCAGAGACCTGGTATCGCCAGAACGGCACTAAACGCCGTTTTCAATTACCAGCCCACGGAAAAGATGAGCTAAGTACGCCAGAACGACGTTTTACGCCCGTTTCACGTACCAGCGACTAAGGCGACGGTGTTGGGCTGGCTGAGCTTTCGGCGGCAGGCAGGACACTGGCAAACTCGTCAGCGAAGGTCGCTGAGAAGCTGTTCGTGATGTGACCCTGATCGCGATACACGAACACACCATCGATCACAGAGTGGCAGATGCCGTTGGTGCAGAAGCGGTTGGTGAAATCGAAGACAGTGATTCCCTGAATTGCTTTCAACACCGGCAAATCGAATCGCGTCAGACTCGCCTTGGAGATCGGGAAATCGCACAACTGAGGATGCTCGGGATCGTTCGATACACAACTCGGCATCGAGTACGGCGCGAAAGGCGTATCTGCGATGGCGACGACATGGTCGGTGGTGCCCTTGAGAATGCGCATCATGTCGCCCAGGCTCTTCTGCCACAGCGGTTCTGCCGAGGCTGTCGAAACCTGATGGCCATCTTGCACGACAGAAATTTCGCCGCTCGAGCGGGCCGCCCAGAAGATCACATCAGGATCTGACTTACGCAGATCTTCAATGACTTTGGCTTTCCATTCCTGGCATTCGGTATAGACCTTGCCACGGCCTTCGTCCCACCGTGGCAGAGTCACTGGAGTGCAAAACGTCTTGATACGAACCTCGAGACGGTAGCCCTGGCGCTTTGCAGCCGCATCAGCAGCAGCCAGCCAATGTGCTGCATGAGAGTCACCAAACAAGATTGCGAGCTTCTTGCCCTTGGGGTCGCCGAACACACAGGCACTTGTCTTCACAATCCACTGTGCTGTGGAGCTCGACATACAGCCAGCTGCGTAGGCCATCGGCACGTCATCGACTGCCTTGGACGCAGACGGTGAGTACTTCAGTGCGGGCAATGCTGCTTCAAGCTGCGAGGCATCACGAGTCGTGAGGTAGTTTGCAGAAATCGTCGAAGTCGCCATCATGGCTGCGCCGAGCAAGAAGGTGAGAGCATGCGAGCGGCGCAGCAGCGGCGAAAAGCGAATGGGATTTTCGTAGAACTTCAACGAAACGAATGCGACCAACAGAGAGGCGACAGCAACCCACGCCAGCTGACCGGACGTAATCGCTGGCCACTTAGCTTTCGCAAGCACAAGCATCGGCCAGTGCCACAGGTACCAGGAATACGACACCGCACCCAGCCACTGGAAAGGCGTGTTGGACAGGAATCGACCCGTCCGCGTATCCGCATCAGCATGAGCGCCGCCGACAAGAATCAAGGCCGCGCCGAGCGTCGGAAGCAGTGCAGGCACACCTGGGTACTGCCAGCCGGACTCGATGATCACCGCCATCTTGAAGAAAGCAATGCCAATCAGAACCAAACCGAACGTCCCCAGCAGCCCGCGGACTCGCGGCCATACGCGGGCGAAGTGGTGATAGTTCAAGGCCAAAAGTGCACCGACGCCGAGTTGCCAGGCTCGCGCAGGTGCGCCGAAGAACGCATACGGCTGCACCGTCTTGGTTTGATAAATCGAAAGTCCAAACGAGACGGCCGCGATAACAACCAAGATCCAGCGAGTGCGTCGGGTGTTCTTCGAGAAGCCCAAGCTCAATAAGAACAGCGTCGGCCAAACGACGTAGAACTGCTCCTCGACTCCGAGCGACCAGAAGTGCAGAACTGGGCTCGCCGAGACGTCGGTCGCGAGGTAGTCGAGAGAGTCGTTGGCGTAGAAGATGTTGGCCATGTAGAAGGTCGCAGCGCGAATACCTTCAGCAATGTGACCGCGATCTGCGGCAGGCATGACCCAGGCGGATGCCAGAGCTGTCACGCTCAAGACCAGCGTCGCCGCCGGCAGGAGCCGAAGGATTCGTCGACCCCAAAATTCGGGAAGCATTCGCCAGGACGCTGACTCGATGTCCTTGATCCAAATGCCCGTAATCAGGAAGCCAGAGAGGACGAAAAAGATGTCGACGCCGACGAATCCGCCCGGCAGCCACGTGTTATCGACGTGGTAGATCACAACCGAGAGGATGGCCAGTGCGCGAACACCTTCAATGTCTCGCCTACGCAGGCGAGGCTCCAAACTCATGGGCGCATTCTGCATGAGCGAGAATGTGCCCGTGTCGGATAGCCCAAAACCGCGTGAGTTCGAATTGCGCACGTACAAGATGCGTAAGTCTCGCGTCACTGCCTCGCAGGCTGGTGCCATCGAGGCTTTCGGCGCCGATTTCCTCGTGCCGGTCGACGATTCGACCATCAACGGCCGCCTCCTCACGCAGCGTGATTCATTCGTGCTCGAGGTCGGCTTCGGCATGGGCGAAGCCACTGTTGCCCTCGCTCTGGCTCAGCCGGAGCTAGGCGTACTCGCAATCGATGTCCACACCCCTGGCGTCGGCAAACTCATTCATGAGCTGGCTGGCCACCAGCAGACCCAGGTTCGAGTATTTGAGGGCAACGCTCTGGCGCTGATAGAGAAGCGAATCCCGGACGGCGATCTCGACGGGGTGCGCCTTTTCTTCCCAGACCCATGGCAGAAAGCTCGGCACCACAAGCGCCGTTTCGTCTCAAACGAAAACATGGCCCTCGTCGCGACCAAGGTCCGTGCCGGCGGCTTCTTCCACTTCGCCACCGATTGGGAGAACTACGCCGAGCAGGCACACGAAGTGTTGGCAAACCACCCAGATTGGCAACTGTTGCCACAGGGCCAAGGCGTGCCGTTTGCACAGCCGGCAGAACGTCCGCGTACACGATTTGAGCAACGCGGAATTGACGCAGGTCGGTCGATTACTGACCTCGTGGCGTTGCGTCGCTAGCCGAGAGTCACAAAGATCGAACTAGCTGAGCGCAAGGCGACTTCGCATAGCCCAGCCGGTCCAATGCAGACCACAGCCGAACCGATGGCGCTAATCGACATGTGAGCTCCAGGCTCGATGCCAGCAACCGAAAGTGCTGCCAGAACTTCAGTCTCGGTCTGAATCGGTTCCGCGAAGCGCTGCACGGTGACGTTGATCTGGGCACCAGCGTTGAGACTGAGCCCAACTTTGTCGAGACTCAATAAATCCGCATCTGCACTCTGCGCGATTCCCGGAATCGGATTGCCAAACGGCGAATGAGTCGGTGAGGCCAGCAAATCGATAATGCGACCTTCGACGTACTCACTCATCACGTGTTCCCATCGACACGCTTCTTCATGGACCTGCGACAGCGGCACTTTAAGAACTTCTACAAGCATGCACTCAGCAAGCCGATGCCGGCGCATCACCTGCTCAGCGGCCAGCCGACCCGCTTCGGTGAATTGCAACTGCCGATCGTCGAGAACCACCAACAATCCATCGCGCTGCATGCGAGCCACCGTCTGCGAGACAGTCGGACCACTCTGCTCAAGCCGCTCAGCAATACGCGCACGCAGCGGCGCAACGCCCTCTTCTTCGAGTTCGAAGATAGTGCGCAGGTACATTTCAGTGGTATCGATGAGGTCACTCACAGGCACATTCTGGCAACACTGTTCAAGATGCCCACCGCACACGCTCACCGTAGGCTTAAACAATGCCTACCGTGATGTGGTTTCGTCGAGATTTGCGGATCAACGACAACCCTGCGCTGAATGCCGCCATCGCGGCAGCTCGTGTCACTGGGGACGGCCAAGTCGCGGCGATGGTGATGATTGATGACGCTCTGTGGCCGACGTGGGGTGCAGCGAAGCAGGCTTACCTGGTCGATTCGCTCGCCGCACTCAACGAGTCACTCGATGGCAACCTCATCGTCCGACACGGCGACCCGCGCACTGAGGTTCTTCATGTCGCCACGTCGCTCGGCGCGACCGAGGTGCACTGCGGCAGTGACTTCACGACTGTCGGCATCGATCGTGATGCACAGATCGAACAACTCCTCGCAGAGCGAAATATCAAGCTCGTCCAAACTGGCTCGATCTACGCCGTCGCACCCGCTCGCGTCTCCAAGCCAGACGGCACTCCATACAAGGTTTACACGCCGTTCTACAAAGCCTGGTGCGCCCACGGATGGCGCTCCCCTGCTGAGTACAACGGACCAGCCAACTGGGCAATGCCAGTAGAGAGCCACGGCCTACCAACGGTCAAACTCCCGACCGGCATGACTCGCAGCTCGGCAGGAGAGAAAGAAGCACTTCGGCGTTGGGAAGAGTTTCGCGAAGGCGCACTCGCGGACTACAAACTCAATCGCGACCGCGCGGATCTCGATGGGACGTCACGACTCAGCACTCACCTCAAGTGGGGCGAAATCCATCCCCGCACGCTGCTTCAGTACCTCGGCGACAGCTCGGGTGAAGAGACCTTCCGCAAGGAGCTCGCGTGGCGTGAGTTCTACGCCGATGTCCTCTTCCACAATCCGCGCACCGTCACCGAATACCTCAACCCAGTCTTCGCTGAAATGGAATACGACACAGGTGTCATCGCCGACGAGCGCTTCGAGGCATGGAAGTCCGGCAACACTGGCTATCCATTCGTCGACGCGGGAATGAGGCAGCTGCTCGCCGAAGGCTGGATGCATAACCGCGTGCGCATGGTGACGGCGTCATTCTTGGTTAAAGACTTGCACCTCGAATGGCAACAAGGCGCGGCGTGGTTCTTCGAACTTCTCAAGGACGCTGACTACGCAAGCAATCAGCACGGGTGGCAGTGGACAGCAGGTTGTGGCACCGATGCAGCGCCGTACTTCAGAATCTTCAATCCAGTAATGCAGGGTCTCAAGTTCGACCCCGATGGCGAGTATGTGCGCCGATACATTCCTGAACTTCGCCACATCGACGGCGCCAAAGTGCATGAGCCGTGGAATCTCGACAACGGCTATCAGCATGGTTACGCCCAACGCATCGTCGATCATCACGTCGAACGCGATGAATCATTGCGCCGACTCCAGGCACTGAAGCGCGATTAACTCCCTAATCGTCGATCACGGCGAAAGGCGACGGATGGTCCACTGCGACGCATCAGTCAACGATGTTGCCTGAGCCGACTCATCATGAACGTACTGAATCCGGTCATGCAGTCGTGATCGACGACCAGCCCAAAATTCGATCGACTGCGGAATCACAATGAAGCCGCCCCAGGTATCGGGCAGCGGAACGTCGTTTGGGTACTGCTGCGCGATCTCGTGCCATCGCTGCTCCAGTTCGTCGCGACTGGCTAACTCGCTCGATTGGTGACTCGCGTGCGCGCCGATTCGCGAGCCATGCGGACGCGATGCGAAGTACTCAGCTGACTCCTCACGCGAAACTCGCTCCACTCGACCGGTCACGACGACCTGGCGATGAATCGGAAACCACGGAAACACGATGCTCGCCCGCGGATTCGCTGTCAGTTCTTGGCCTTTGCGGGAGTCGTAGTTTGTGTAGAACACAAAGCCCCGCTCGTCTGCCTGCTTCAGCAGCACGTGGCGAGCCGACGGTTGCCCGTCGGCCGACGCAGTGGCAAGCACCATGGCATTGGGCTCGGCCAATCCGGCTGCCTGAACGTCGGCGAACCACGCCTCAAACTGAGCCAGCGGCGCGGCCGCTACGTCGCCAATATCGAGGCTTTCGCGGTCGTAATTCACTCGGAGTTCGCCATAGGGCGTGGCATCAGTCACAGGGGCCATCTCAGCACACGAAAGGAAATTCGGCACCTCGCGCGAGACTTTAGAATTCAGCCACTGCCCCCAATCTGAGGACTTTTCGTGACTGACCCAACCACTCTCGTCATTCCTGCCGATCTCAAGCCAGCTGACGGCCGCTTCGGTGCCGGCCCTTCAAAGGTCCGCGCTGAGCAGATTGCTGCTGTCTCGGCCGCTGCTGCCACCGTTATGGGCACCTCACATCGCCAGAAGGCCGTGAAGTCGCAGGTCGGCCGCGTCCGCGCCGGTCTCTCAAGCCTCTTCAATCTTCCAGATGGTTACGAAGTCGTCCTCGGCAACGGTGGCTCGACTGCATTCTGGGAGGTCGCAGTGTTCGGCCTCCTGCGCGACAAGGGCCAGTTCTTGACCTTCGGCGAGTTCGGCTCGAAGTTCGCCACCGCAGCGAAGGAAGCCCCGTTCGTCGGCGAGCAGTCAGTCATTAAGAGCGAGCCAGGCAGCGCGCCAGTCTTCGCCCCTGCAGCCGGCATCGACATGTACGCAACCCCGCACAACGAGACCTCGACCGGTGTCGCCGTCGCCCTCAATCGCCCAGCAGGCATTGATGACGATGCCTTGTTCGTCGTCGACGCAACCTCTGGTGCTGGCGGCTTGCCAGTCGACATGTCTCAGGTCGACGTCTACTACTTCGCACCGCAGAAGTGCTTCGGCGCTGACGGTGGCATCTGGTTCGCATTGATGTCTCCACGTGCGATTGCTCGCGCAAAGGAAATCAAGGAAAGCGGTCGCTACATCCCAGCGTTCCTCGACTTGGTCACCGCAATCGACAACTCGGTTCTCGATCAGACCTACAACACTCCAGCGCTTGCAACCATCCTCATGATGGCCGAACAGCTCGACTGGATGAACGGCAACGGCGGCCTCGACTGGTGCGTCGAACGCACCGCAGCATCTTCGTCGACGCTGTACTCATGGGCTGAAGCCAGCGAATTCGCAACTCCGTACGTCACTGACGCGTCATTGCGTTCACAGGTCATCGGCACCATCGATTTCGATGACAGCATCGACGCGACCATCATCGCCAAGGTACTGCGTGCAAACGGCATTGTGGATACCGAGCCTTATCGCAAGCTCGGCCGCAACCAGCTTCGTATCGCAATGTTCCCTGCCGTGGATCCAGCTGACGTCAAGAAGCTCACCGAATGCATCGACTGGATTGTTAGCAATCTGAAGTGAACGCTGTAGCACTAAAGCGCAAGCGCTCGACCTGGATCTCCTACGGCCAAGCCAGTGCCTTCGGGTGGTTCATTTACGGGCTCGGACCCGCGATGGTGCTACTCAGTGATGAACAGGGTACGACCCCGGTCGTCATGTCGCTGCACACCTCAGCAATGGCGTTGGGCACGATCATTAGTGGTGCGCTCACGCCGGCGTTCGTGGTCAGATGGGGCCGTGGCCGGCTGCTGCGCGTCGCAGGTCTCGGCATTGCACTTGGCATTTCACTTCTCGTGTTCGCGCCCAACACATACGTCAGTCTGAGCGCGACTTTCCTCACTGGCATTTTCTCTGCTGCCGCTGTGACTACAACGAGCAGTTTCTTAAGCCATGAGCATGGCCCAGCATCACCAATTGCCCTATCCGAAGCAAACGCTGGTGCGGCACTCACTGGTCTGCTCTCGCCACTAATCATCGGCGCACTTGTGGGCGCGGGCTTTGGCTGGCGTATCGGTCTTTTCGTCGCAGTAGTGGCGTTGGTGCTGCTGGAAGTTTTTCGCGGCCCGCTCTCAAATTATTCTCAAGTGGAGGCGCACCACACCAACACTCACGGAGCACTGTCACGCGCCTACTGGTGGGGTTGGCTCCTGATCGGATGCACGACGGGCGCCGAATTCATTTTGATTTCCTGGTCGACCGAACTGCTCCGCAGTTGGGGCGGGCTGGCTGATGCCGCGGCTGTTGCTTCGGCTGCCACATTTACCTCGGGGCTACTCTTCGGCCGACTGATTCTCAGCCAGTTGGCACGCCGGCTTCCATCAGAGACTTTGCTCCGCTGGATGTTGGTAGCAGCGATTATCGCGTCACTACTTTTCTGGCTCGCAAATCTTGCGCCCTTGATGCTGGTTGCCCTGTTTCTTTGTGGCTTGACCATGGCAGGCCATTGGCCACTCGGCATTACCCGACTTGTGCGCCTAGGCGGCAATCAACCAGACCGCGCATCGGCTCTCTCTGCATACGCAACCGGCATCGCCGGCATGTTG
>JBDLPZ010000060.1:0-8736 GCA_039800825.1 Actinomycetota bacterium | reverse complement strand
GGCCCTTAGCCAGATCAGGCAACTTCTTGCCGCCGAAAATGAGCAGCAGAACAACGAGAATGAGCAAGAGCTCTGGACCGCCGAGATTAGGCATAGTCACCCTTCCAGAAAAGTATCGAGGCCCACTCTATCTGTACGCTGCTGCAGCGGCGTCGAGAAGTTGCAGGACTTCCGTTCGGATTGCGTCAGGGCCGACCACGGTCACTGCCCCGCCTGCGGACTGGCAGATGCGGGCAAGCCACTGAGGCGCCGCAATCGCCACGACGGCAGTCACGCGCTCGGAAGTGATCGACGGCTCCCCTACCACGGTGAATTGTTCGAGAAGTTCCTGTCGATCTGCAGGAATCTGGATGGCGACATCGACGGTGGGCATGCTGATGAACTCAGAATCAGGCGCAGAGTTGTCGCTATCGAGAAGTGCCACTTGACGCATTCGATCGAGTCGGAAGCTGCGCCAGGCGTTGGAGGTATGGCACCAGGCCTGAAGGCTCGGTTCAGCCGAGGCAGCGACGAGTCGTATGGGCGAAACAATGCGAGCTGTGTGGTCGTCACGCGCGGAGTTGGAGTACGTAAACGTCAGCTGTTTGCCAGAGGTGAGCGCGCCGCCAATGAGGTCAATCAGCGCCTCAACCGCGTCGTCTTCAACGACGTGGATGACAGGACTGTTGGGCAGCGCGGCAGTGAGTTTGGTTCGTAGGGATTCGACATCTGCTTCTGTGAACCCGTCTTCTGCGTCTGCCAACTGCTCTATCAATTCAAGACCGAGCAAGAGACAGGCTGCTTCCATCGCATCGAAGCGAAATGCGCGATCGAGACCAAGGTTGTCGCGAACGTAGATGTGTCCATCGTGCCATGAGATCTCAAATTGCTCGGTCGCGTACTGACCGACGCCAACCAGCGTCAGCAGAGTCAAATCTTCGACGAACTCCTTTTCCGTTCGACCGAATTCCAGGGCTGCCTCTTCGATAGAAACTCCGTTATTCCGATGGAGCCATGGGAGCAGAATCATGAGGTGCTCAAAGCGGCTAGCCATGTCGCGCCCCTTCAAGCAATTCGATGACTTGCTGTCGAACCTCTGCCGGCGCTATAGCCACGACGCCGGGTGCATCTGCGGCCAAGCGGGGAATTTGGAACGCAGGCAGGTCAAGAACAACGGTGATTTCTCCGGCGTCGCTCAGTGCAAGCTCGTTGGAAACGGCGCGCTCACGCCAGAACTGCCCATTGCCTGCTGCAACCTTGAGTCGTACCTGCACCTGAGATTCCTGAATACTCTCGCGCGACAGGATCTTCTCAGCGTCAGCATCTGCAGGAATTTCGAATGAATCCGCAGCGCCGACGCTTTTAATCTCTGAGGTGACGCGTGCGAGATTGAATACTCGAACCGCCTTTCGGTCGCGATCCATGCCGTAGAGGTACCAATTGCCGTGACTGAGCGCCAAACCCCAAGGCTCGATTTCGCGACGTTCACCGGCCGCCTGACGCGGTTTGCGGTAGTCGAAAGTGACCCTTCGTCGGGTGTTGATAGCGCTTACGAGTGGCTCGATGTCCACCGTGAGATCGACGCGTGCCACAGGGGCGTCAGCGGGAGTCGGGACACCGACTGTCGCCAGCTTGTGCTTGAGGTCCGTCGCCGCGGCCGCGTGTACTGAGCCTTGCCAAGCCAGCGTGGCTAGGTTGAGTGCGCGCACTTCGGCAGGTGAGAGAGAAATGTCGGGAAGCAGCGCCGAAGCACGAGAGACCCGATAGTTGTAGACGTTCTGATCCCATGGGTCGGGCTGCAGCACCTCAATCTCGATGCCGGCGGCGAGCAGCTCCACTTTGTCGCGTTCGAACATGCGATTGAACGCTTCAGACTCTGGATCCTTGTAACCAGCTACTCGCTGACAGATCTGCTCTTTAGTGAAGCCAACACGGCTAGATTGGAGCAGCATGACGAGATTGACTTGCCTCTCGGCAGTCTTGTCGCGCACCCCATCCTTTGCCATGACTAGTTGGCCTGAAGCAGATCAATCACGAAAATCAGTGTGCGGCCAGACAAGCGGTGACCGCCTGATGTTCCGTACGCCATTGCTGGAGGGCAGATGAGTTCGCGGCGACCGCCAACTTTCATGCCAGGGATACCGACTTTCCATGCCTCAATGAGTTGGGTAAGGCTGAACGAAATTGGCTCGCCGCGATCCCACGAAGCGTCGAACTGCTCGCCGCTTTCGTAGTCGACACCGACGTAGTGGACGGTGACACGACCGCCAGCGACAGCTTCTGGACCCTCGCCGACCGTAATGTCGCGCACGACGAGTTCGGTAGGCGCTGGTTCCTCGTGGAAATCAATTTCAGGCTTGTTCATGGTTTCTCCTTGGTGGTGTCACACAATAGATGCAGTCGATAGTTTTTGGATTTAGTTATCCGCGGTGTCGCCTGATTGAGCTAGACCAGATTGATCTAGGGCTGACGTGTCCGGGGCCGTCCAATCCGGTCCGTATGCGCCAGGGGCAGGCTTGGATCGCTTGGTCAGCGGGGAGACGCCGTCGGCGAGCCGACGAGTAGTGAGAAGGAAGCCGGTGTGCCCGACCATTCGGTGCTCTGGGCGCACGGACAAACCTTCGAGATGCCAGCCGCGGAGCAGCATTTCCCATGCTCGTGATTCGGTCCAACTCTGGTGAATACGCAGCGTCTCCGCGATGCGGCTCAGCTGCGTGGTGGTAGCGACGTAGACGCACAGCACTCCGCCTGGCTTGAGGAGAGTCTTCGCAGTCTCAACGCACTCCCATGGTGCAAGCATGTCGAGGACAACACGATCGATGGTGCCGTGCAAGTCCGTGCGCGTGGGGACGAGGTCCTGCAGGTCCCCAACGGTCACTTCCCAATTCGATGGCGCGGATCCCATGAAAGATGCAACATTCTTCTGAGCCGTTGCGGCGAAATCGTCGCGCCGTTCAAAACTAAACAAAGCACCTTCAGGTCCGATTGCACGCAGCAGGTAGCTACTCAATCCACCGCTGCCAACGCCGGCCTCAACCACGCGGGCGCCAGGGAAAATGTCTGCTTCAACGATGATTTGTGCCGAGTCACGCGGGTAAATGACAGCAGCGCCGCGTGGCATCGCCAAGATGTGATCAAGAAGGAGCGGCTTCAGCACCATGTACACAGTGCCGTTGGTGCTTGTGACCATGCTGCCTTCTGGCAAACCAACAATGGCATCGTGACTGATGGCACCGCGGTGAGTGTGAAATTCTTTGCCGGACTCAAGGACGATTGTGTGTTTATTGCCTTTCGCGTCAGACAGCTGGACTCGGTCACCGAAACTAAACCCGAAATTAGACATTGAGCTTTCCTTGAATATCTGACTTGAGAAGAACACCGTAAATGGCGCCCTCTGTATCGAGGACTACCCACTCATGAATGGATGGATCGAGAAGCTGGACAGTGAGATCGCTCAAGACTGTGTCGACGCCGATGAACTCATCCGGCTGAATCCGGCGAGCCACGCTAGTGACGCTTGTCGTAGCTCTGAGTTGCTCAGGAACGACAGCGACGGCGGCGTCGCGGACCACACCGATGACTTGGTCGTTCTTGGTCACGATGATCGCGCCAGCCGATCCGGAATTTGCATCGGTCAATGCCTGACCCAAAGTCTCGCTCGAGTCCACAGAGATTGCCCGACGGACATACGGGCGAATGTTAACGACCGGACTAGGAGTGATTGCCGCTTCGGTGGCGCTCCCAGTCTCGTCCTTGCTCGCAGGAGCTGTCGTCAGTCCATCTCGTTCAGCAAGCGCATAGCCGTAGACGCGCCAAGCGATCGAAGCCATCCAAAATCCAACGAGACCGGATACAAGCAAGTCTGCCGACTCAACCGGTCTTCCGAACATCCTGGCCAAAATCCAAGGAGTCACTGCCCACAAAACGGCGACGCCGAGTCCGAGAATCGCTGACACCTGACGACCCCGCCATCGCTTGCCGCTACGAGACCACACCACGGCGTCGATGATTGCTCCGCCATCTAGTGGGATGCCAGGCAGCAGGTTGACGCCACCAATCAGCAATGAAGACCAAGCGAGCCAGCCGAGAATGCTGTCGACGAGGCCGTCTACGGCGAGGGTTCCTAGCCATGCGGCCACTGCGACAAGCAGAGTGCCGACTGGTCCAGCGAGAGCCACCCAGAACTGGTCCCGCGGGCGTCGGTATTCGGCGGCGATGAGTGTGTGCCCTCCGATGATGGTGAGGCTGACACCGTCTACGGGATAGCCGCGGCGTCGCGCGCTCAGCGCATGACCCATCTCATGGACCAGGACCGAGAGATACAGCATCACGGCGTGAACGAGTGCCACAATCAGAATGACAGCGTCGCTGGCGCCCGCTGCCAAAGCTTCTGTGCTGGCCGGAATCGCGAACCACGCGATCAAAGCAAGGCCGAAGACTGAGCTAGGTGGCAAGAAGACACTGATGCCGAGAATTCTCAAGACTGGTCGGGGTAAAGCCACCCCACGAGCCTAGTTGCTCGGGTTTGTCGGCGCGGCTCGCTATGGTCGGCGCATGCAGGACTACTTAGCAAAGCCACTCTCCCCTAGTCGGATGAATTCCTTTCTGGATTGCGAGCTTCTCTTCCGCTACCGCACTATAGATCGACTGCCAGAACGCCCTGGTCAGGCCGCATTCAAGGGGACCCTCCTCCACAGTGTCTTAGAGGACATGTTTGA
Source organism: Actinomycetota bacterium (assembly GCA_039800825.1). Lineage (GTDB taxonomy): Bacteria > Actinomycetota > Actinomycetes > S36-B12 > UBA5976 > JAFMIT01. Next base: position 4,039 of record JBDLPZ010000060.1, on the reverse strand, counting down.
GCTCGCGCCTCGGGAGCGCAGCCTTGAGCGCGTTTCTGAAATGCTGCATCCGGCGTTGGTTCGGCACCTGTCCGAAGAACCGGAACTTGGCTTCGCTGTCGACGAATCACTCGCCTGGCCAGATGGTGAGTCCTCCCCGAGCGAAGAGTCCATCGCTGCACTGCTTGAGTCAGCGCGCTTGCTCGCATCCAACTATTTCAAGTTGGAAGACCCGCAGATCCTCATGCCTAGTGAACGTGAGCACCACGTCGAAGTTGAGCTTCCGAGCGGCCTCAAGATCCATGGCATTGTCGATCGAATTGAACGTACCGCCACTGGCGATGTGCGAATTTCTGATTACAAGACTGGCAAGGCGCCGGGCGAACGTTGGATGGACAAATACTGGTTCCAGATGAAGTTTTACGCGCTGCTTCTTCAAAAGTCTGAAGGAGTGCTTGCACGAGAACTGCGCCTCATCTTCCTCGGAAACACTCAGCTGGCTCGAAAAGTACCTTCTGAATCAGAAATGCAGGAATTCGAAATTGAAGTCACAGCACTCGCAGGCAAGATTCGTCGCGCAGTAGAAAGCGGCAGTTTCACTCCGAAGCCTTCCAAGCTGTGCGACTGGTGCGCGCACACAGCGCTGTGCCCCGCGAAGGGTGGCACGCTGTTGCCTCTGCCGTACACGCCTACTGAGCGTTGAAGTACGCCGCTTCTGGGTGGTGGAAGATGATTGCTGAGGTCGACTGTTCCGGATGAAGCTGGAACTCCTCTGACACGTTGACTCCGATGCGCTCCGGCTTGAGCAGCTGCGCCAGAACCACCTGATGCTCCAAATCTGGGCAGGCTGGGTAACCGAAACTAAAGCGTTCGCCTTGGTATTCCTGCTTAAGGATGCGCGTGATGTCTTGAGCATCCGATTGCCCAATCCCCCACTCGTCTCGAACTCGTGCATGCCAGTATTCGGCGAGCGCCTCTGTCAGTGCGACTGACAACCCGTGCAGTTCTACGTAATCGCGGTATGAGTTGGCAACGAAAAGTTCGTTGGCTACCTCTGAGACGCGATTGCCCATCGTTGCGACATGGAAGGCCACTACGTCATTGGATTCGTGAACGAAGTCGGCGAGACATAGTCGGCGATCTCGGCCCTGCCGAGGGAATGTGAACTCAACCTCGTTACCAGTCTCTGGATCTGTCACGAAGAGTGAATTGCCGTGACTGCGCGCTCCAAAATATCCATACACAACAGCTGGCTCGAGAATCTTTTCTGCCTTAATGCGATCGAGCCAATAACGCAGGCGTGGCCGGCCTTCGGTTTCTACGAGTTCGTCATAGCTCGCGCCGTCTTCGGCTCGGCTGGGCTTCAGCCCCCATTGGCCGAGGAATAGAGACCTTTCATCGAGATACTTCACGATGTCTGCCAGAGCGATGCCCTTGATGACCTTTGATCCGATGAATGGCGCGGTTGGCACAGGGTTTGTTACGGAAACCTCTGAGCGTCGAGTTTCTACTTCGTCTTCTGCTTGTTCGCGAAGTGCAACCTTGCGTGTCCGCAGCGGCGGAAGTTCAACGCCTTCAACACCACGTTTGATGCCCATGAAGGTGTCCATCAGACGCAGGCCCTCGAAGGCATCGCGTGCATAACGGACGTGGCCTTCATAAATCTCGGCGAGATCCTGCTCGACATAAGCCCGAGTCAAAGCCGCGCCACCGAGAATCACCGGGAAGCGCTCCGCGATTTTGCGATCGTTCATGTCCTGAAGGTTCTCCTTCATGATGACCGTCGATTTCACGAGAAGACCGCTCATGCCGATGACATCGGCGTTGTGCTCTTCTGCCGCCTCGATGATCGCGTTGGCGGGCTGCTTGATGCCAATATTCACGACGTTGTAGCCGTTGTTGGTCAGAATGATGTCAACAAGATTCTTGCCGATGTCGTGTACATCGCCTTTGACGGTGGCTAGGACGATGGTGCCTTTACCGCTCTCATCACTGCGCTCCATATGCGGCTCGAGAATGCTGACCGCGTACTTCATCACTTCCGCAGACTGAAGGACGAATGGCAGCTGCATAACGCCGCTGGCGAACCGCTCTCCCACCGTTTTCATGCCGTTGAGCAGGTGGTCGTTAACGATTTGCAAAGCAGGTTTCTGAGACAGCGCCTCGCCGAGGTCGTCTTCGATACCAGTGCGATCGCCATCAATGATTCGCCGTTCGAGACGCTCAAACAGCGGAAGAGCGGCGAGCTCCTCTGCGCGAGATGTGCCCGAGGCCTGAGCTGAAACATCGGCAAAGACCTCAAGGTAGCGCTGCAGTGGGTCGTATGTGCAAACATCGCCATCGAAGACGCGAGCATCGAACAAGAGATCGCGAGCCGCCTCGAGTTGGTCTTTCGGAATGCGTGCAAGAGGAAGAATCTTCGAGGCATGCGCGATGGCGGAATCAAGCCCAACGGCCATGCACTCATGGAGAAAGACGCTGTTGAGTACCTGGCGGGCCGCAGGATTAAGGCCGAAGGAAACGTTGGAGAGACCTAGGACAGTCTGAACCTCAGGAAACTCAATCTTGATCTGCTTAATTGCCTCGATAGTCTCGATGGCGTCGCGGCGCGTCTCTTCTTGTCCGGTAGCGACAGGGAAGGTCAGCATGTCGACCATGATGTCGCTGGTGCGCATCTGCCAGTTATCTGTGAGATCGGTGATGAGTCTCCGTGCGATCTCTAACTTATGTTGCGCAGTTCGAGCCTGGCCCTGTTCGTCGATGGCGAGCGCTACCACCGCGGCTCCGTGCTCGCGAACCAACGTCATAATCCGGTGGAAGCGACTCTCTGGACCGTCTCCATCTTCGTAGTTGACGCTGTTGACGATTGCTCGGCCTCCGAGCATTTCGAGACCCGCCTCGAGAACAGCTGGTTCGGTCGAGTCGAGCATGATTGGCAAGGTCGAAGCGGTCGAAAGCAAGTGAGCGAGCTGCTGCATATCAGCGACGCCATCGCGGCCGACATAATCGACGCACAAATCGAGAACGTTGGCACCGTCGCGGATTTGGTCCTTGGCAATCTCAAGGCACTTTTCGGTGTCTCCGGAGAGCATTGCCTCACGAAAGGCCTTGGAGCCGTTTGCATTGGTTCTTTCACCGATAGCCAGGTACGACGACTCCTGCTCGAATGGAACGGAGACATAGAGAGACGCAGTGCTTGGCTCATCGATGACAGTGCGCCGAACAGGTGAAAGATCCTTGGTCGCTTCAACAATTGCAGCGAGGTGCGCTGGCGTTGTGCCACAGCAGCCCCCAACCATCTGAAGACCGTAATCGTTGATGAAGTGAACGTGCGCTTGGGCCAATTCGGCGGGACCTAGCGGATAGTGGGCGCCGTCGGCGGTGAGGACTGGAAGACCCGCGTTCGGCATCGCCGACACAATGGCTGGGCTATAGCGAGATAGATGGCGAAGGTGCTCGGACATCTCGGCCGGTCCCGTAGCGCAATTCAGGCCGATAACTTCGACGCCTAGCGGCGCAAGCGCGGTCATGGCAGCACCGATCTCAGAACCGAGCAACATGGTGCCAGTCGTCTCAACAGTGACGTGAACCCACACAGGCACATCAAGTCCGAGTTTCTTCTTGGCGCGATTAGCGCCGATGACGGCAGCTTTTGCCTGCAGAAGGTCCTGGGCAGTTTCGACGAGAAGTGCAGAACATCCGCCAGCAATGAGGCCTTCGGCCTGCACCTGGAACGCGTCGCGCAACGTCGAGTACGAAAGGTGTCCGAGAGTTGGCAGTTTCGTACCAGGGCCGATAGAACCGACAACCCAGCGCTGCTTGCCGCTGGCGCTGAAATCCGCTGCGACGTCGCGGGCAATCTGCGCTGCCGCAAAGTTGTATTCGTAGATGCGCTCAGGAATGTCGTATTCAGCGAGGTTAGCGAGATTGGCGCCGAACGAGTTTGTCTCGACGAAGTCGACACCGGCCTCGAAGTACTGTGCGTGAACAGAAGCGACGATGTCTGGCCGCGATACATTGAGAACTTCGTTGCAGCCCTCGAGGCCCTGGAAATCATCAA